>CAZWGD010000164.1:0-5807 GCA_964633235.1 uncultured Desulfobacteraceae bacterium
AAATGAAAGGATACAAATCCGTCCCCGTCATCGCCAACAACTACTATCGTTCGGATACGCCCGGCGGATTGCTGGACATGCTGCCGGATATATCCCTGCGCTATCTGGCCGTGCGCTCGGGCGTCGGCTGCTTCGGCCTTTCCGGAAATGTGATTATCCCCGAACATGGCGCAACTGTTATCCTGGGTGCCGCCATAACCACGGCGGAATTCGAGCCTACCCCACCTTTGCCGCCCGAAAGAAACTACTGTGACGGGTGCAAGTTGTGCATGGCGTCCTGTGCTTCCGGCACCATGGACCCGGAAAAGATAACTTCCGTAACCATGGGGGGTGATGTTTTCGAGTATTCCCAACGCAGGAGCTATCTGCGGTGTGAGTATGTGTGCGGCGGCTTTACCGGATTGCACCCCTCGGGCAAGTGGTCTACCTGGTCGCCGGGACGGTTCAATATCCCTGACGATGACGAGGCCTTCAGACCTGCCTTGATGAACAGCCTGGCCAAATACGGACAATGGCCGGATATGGGCGGAGGATACTACCACTCGCTGTCGCCCTATAAAATGTATATTACATGCGGCAACTGCCAGCTGGTCTGTCATCCGCAAAAAGAAGAGCGGCAGCGGCGTTATAAAATGCTGAAGGAGAGTGGCGTGGCCGTGCAGTACGAAGACGGGTCGATTGAAGCGGTTACGCCCGAAGAGGCGACTGGTCGGCTGGATGCTATGGACCTGCAACGCCGGGCCGTGTACGAAGACGTTTGACGACATCACATCCTGAAAACCCGGCAACAATTGATTCAGCCGGTATCCGATTCTGGCTATATGCAAAGGGCATTGACCTGGTTGGACTTGCAGCCGCAGACGACCTGGCGCTCTCCTATCCCCCAGATTTCAGCGGACAAACCGGTGGCGCTATTGAAAAACAACAAGGAGGAATATGACGTGAAAATCAAGAGAACACCGGATGAACGTTTCGAGAATCTAAGCGACTATCCCTTCAAACCGAACTACCTTACGGTACCCGGCCCTGAAGACACGCAGCTGCGGATTCACTATGTCGATGAGGGGCCGAGGGATGCTGAACCGGCGCTGCTGATGCACGGTGAGCCCAGCTGGTCCTACCTCTACCGCAAGATGATTCCCATCATTACAAATGCCGGATACCGGGCCGTTGCACCGGATCTGGTGGGTTTCGGCCGTTCCGACAAACCGGTCAAGCAGGATGATTACACCTACCAGCGCCATGTCGGCTGGATGCAGACCTGGCTGGACCAGATGGATCTGAATCACATTACCCTGGTTTGCCAGGACTGGGGCGGTCTGATCGGTCTGCGCCTGGTGACGGCCAATCCCGACCGATTTGCCAGGGTGGTGACCGCCAACACCGGGCTGCCCACGGGCGATCATTCCACCACCGATGCTTTTTTAAGGTGGCGCCTGTTTTCCATAGAGACTCCGGACTTCGATGCCGGCGCCGTCGTCGCCATGGGCTGTAAAAAACCGTTGTCCGATCAAACCGTCGCCGCCTACAACGCCCCTTTCCCAGACGATACCTTTAAGGCCGGTGCCAGAATTTTCCCTTCCCTGGTGCCCATCGTCCCTGATGATCCTGCCTCCCAGGCCAATCGCGAAGCCTGGAAAGTGCTCAGTGGTTTCAAAAAACCTTTTCTGACAGCCTTCAGTGATGGCGACCCCATCACCCGGGGCGGGGAAAGTGTTTTTCAGAAACAGGTGCCGGGAGCGGCGGGGCAACACCATGCGACCATCGAAGGCGGCGGTCATTTTCTGCAGGAGGACTGCGGTGAGGCATTTGCCGAGGTGGTGGTCAACTTTATCAAGGGCGCATGATGCTGGCGGTTTATTTTTCACCACAGATGCTGCCGACAATAAGGTGTTATCGGTTCCCGAAGATTAGATTCAGCATAATGCATTAATGGAGTATGCCGTACGGGCCCAAGTGAAGGCCCATTTTTCGATATATGTGACAATAGCGATTGTCATTATAGCACTCTCCGGTTTTTTTATCATACGCCGGTTTCGCTTAAAAGAATGAGGAAATAATATGACAATAAAAGAAAGCATGGTTAAAACCAACGGTATCAACCTGCATATCACTGAAGCGGGTGAAGGGCCGCTGGTGCTGCTGCTGCATGGATTTCCGGAGCTGGGCTACTCCTGGCGGCATCAACTGGCGCCCCTGGCCGAAGCGGGATATCGCGCCGTTGCACCGGATCAGCGCGGATACGGCAAGTCAGACCGGCCGGCTGCTGTTGAAGACTACCACATGTTTCAACTGACGACCGATATCGTGGGGCTGGTGGAGGCCTTGGGTGAAACCGAAGCTGTCCTCGTGGGGCATGATTTCGGCTCCCTGGTGTCACAAAGCTGTGCCCTGTTGCGTCCGGATATTTTCAAGGCTGTGGCGCTGTTGAGTGTTCCCTATGCACCCAGGCGTTGGGGGAAGTTGCTGCCGACTGAGCTCATGGACCAGATGACCGGCGATGCGGTGTTTTATGTCAGCTATTTTCAGGAGCCGGGGAAAGTCGAAAAGGAACTTGAGCGCAATGTCCGGGAGAGCATGTTGATAATATTGTACTCTGCTTCGGGCGATGCGCCGCTGGATAAGGCCTGGCGCTTTATTTTTGATAAATCCGAACGTTTTATCGATTCAGGTACGCTGCCGGAGCATCTGCCCGGTTGGATAACGGAGCAGGATCTGGATCTGTTCACGGAAATGTTCGAGCTGTCGGGATTCGTCGGTCCCGTGAACTGGTATCGTAACATGGATGCAAACTGGTCCCAAACCCCTTTTCTGAACAAGGCCAAAATTCTACAGCCCGCCTTGTTCATCGAAGGGGAGCGAGATGCTGTCCGCGTCATGTATGGCTCTAACCCTGAAGCGATGCAGAAATATGTGCCGAATCTGAAGGATTTCGTAACGCTTCCCGGTGTGGGACACTGGACCCAACAGGAGCAGCCGGAGGCTGTCAACAGGGCGCTCATCGAGTTTTTGGCCGCATTGTAATCCTGTCCTAAATGGTTGATTTTTATTATTCTGTCAGCTGTACCGGGTTTTTGCAGTTTATCAGCAGCTGATGTTCCAAACCGGCTTCACGATGAAGGGCCATCTTTCGGTATTCCGAGCTGGAGACGATTTCCTTGAAGTTTTCCAGGCTGGCGTATACCGCAATGGCCACGGTATCCCATTCCAGGTGGCCATTGCCGATGACAAGCGTATTGGTTTCTAGGGAAATAGAGATGCGTCCGCCGTCGGTCTCGATGCGCTTTTTCATCAGGTCCGCATAAATGCCGTAGGCTTCAGCCCCTGTGAGGTTTGTATCGCGACCGTCCGCATATTCAGCCTTTTCTTTGAACTTCAACAGGTTCAACATGATTAACGGCCCGGGCGGCGCCTTTTCAAGAAGCTGCTGAAACTGTTCGGGGGTGGGTTGGGTGGACATGGTTCATCCTCCTTTAATAAATTTTCATATTTTTTTGGAATAGTATCTTACGCTATTTTTTACTTATTGGTGCATAAAAATTTATCAGGGTGTGACGATATTGAACTTTCCTTTCGGATTGTCTAACAGGGCAAAGAAGCGGATCAGGTCTATTTTACTGCCGCTAATTTGGATATCATCCGAGAACAGGAAATCCTTGATGCCGGCCGTGTTGGTAGCCATGTTCAGAAACATCTGATGGGTGATGTTAAGGGTTGCGTTGGCTTCAGAGTCCGGCGGTGCCATCTTGTGGTGCAGCACGGCGTTTTTCACGTGCAGGACATAGTTCTGCCCTAAATCCGTGAACACCAGGTTGATCATCAGGTTCTTCCCGTCGGCCTTGGAGCCGTTCAGCCGCACGGCCATGGAATCCAGAAACTTGGATATGGGTGTCTGTTCCAGCAATTCCATGGCATTGGAAATATCCAGGCCTTTTTCAGGACCGCCGTGCCGCAGTTCATAGGCGCCTGTCAAGTAAACGTCCCGCCAGGGCCCTGACTCGGCCCGGTATCCCAGTTGGTCATAGGTCCTTGCAAGAAGTTCTCGGGCCTGTTTATTGCCGGGTTCGGCAAACACCAGGTGGTTCAACACCTCGGCCGTCCAGCGGTATTCACCCTTGTCGAAGGATGCCCGGGCTTTGGCCAGGACACTGTCGGCACCACCCATGAATGCGACGTAGCGGGTTGCCGACTCCACCGGCGGCAGGGGATTGAGATGGGCCGGGTTACCGTCGTACCACCCGAAGTAAAACTGGTAGACCGCCTTGGCATTGTGGCTGAGGGTGCCGTAGTACCCCCGGTTGGCGAATGTGGTCCGCATGGACTCGGGAAACTCAAGTTCGGCGCTGATTTCCCGGGGCGTCAGGCCGGCGTTGGCCATGCGCACGGTCTGATCGTGAATGTATTTATAGATATCGCGCTGTTTTTTCAAAAAGTCCACCACGCGGTCATTGCCCCAGATGGGCCAGTGGTGAACTCCCATATAGATGTCAGCCTCACCGAAAAGATCGATGGCTTCATCGATGTAGCCGCTCCATTTCTGGGCGTCCCGAACCTTGGTTCCCCGCGGGGTGTAGAGATTATGGAGGCAGCGGGACGCAATCTCCGCCCCGCAAAACGTCTTGAAGTCCGACAAGTAGAAAGTCAGTTCGGCCGGTGCTTCTGAGGCCGGTACATTTTGAAAGACGAAGCGCACGCCGTCGATGACCTTCTTTTCGGTGGTTTGAGAGATAATTTCCGTGGGCGTCAGGATGCCGATCGATCCCATGGCCGGCTCTTTCCCCAAACCGGTGTCGATATGGCCGCGCTCCGACCGTGGCAGCCGGCTGCCGTACATGTAAAGCGCCCTGCGGGACATGGCGATACCGGCGATGATATTTTCACTTACGGCCTCTTCCATGAAACCCTGCGGGGCGATGATACGAACGTTATCTGCTTTGGCTTCTTCAGGGCTGAGGATGCCGGTGACACCGCCGAAATGATCCATGTGGCTGTGGGTAAAAATGACAGCTGTGATCGGCTTTTTAGGCAGATGCTGCATGGCGAATGCCCAGGCCCGGGCGGAAGTCTCTTTGGCGGTCAAAGGATCGACAACGATCCAGCCGTTTTCGCCTTGGATCAGGGTCATGTTGGCCAGGTCGAACCCGCGCAGCTGATAGATGCCTTTGGTGACTTCGAACAGCCCGTGGATATTGTTCAGCCGGGCCTGGCGCCACAGGCTGGGGTTAGCACTGGTTGGGGATTTACCCTCCATGAAGGTGTAAGCGGTCTGATCCCAAAGCGTTCCGATGTTGGGATTCACCACTTTCAAATTGTTGTCCGAAGCGATGAGTCCCCGGCGGGCGTCTTCAAAATCCTGTTGGTCATCCAGGGGAAGTTCTTTTTCCACGGCTGCATTCAGATCGGTTGTCAGTTTTGTGGGTGCTGAAAACCCATGATCGTCCACCGACATGTCGGTCTGCTTTTCACACCCGCACAGCGTGAGGGCTAAAGCGAGAAGTATGCTTGCCAGGTATATTTTCGTATTGATGAGGTCCTTTTTAATACTAGGCGGTTTTCGATTTCAGAAAACTACATTTCAGGGTCAATTTTGTCAAGCAGATTTTAACGATCGTCAAAATATGCTTGACTATTGTCTTTCCGGCTAGGTATACAGGTGAGGGCCATCGCCCGAACATTTGTAGCATGAGACAAGACACCGATTGTTCCTTACCGACGTCCCACTTGGCAAGGGGGCGAATATGTATACGGGCCTAATTGATGCCATGCCTATGGAACCCGTTGATTCTAACAAACTCTGACAGCGCCTG
>CAZWGD010000165.1:0-4313 GCA_964633235.1 uncultured Desulfobacteraceae bacterium
CAAAAAAATAGCCGTTATCGCCGAACATACCGGCAGAGAGATCAGGCCCGTCACCTTTGAACTGATCTCCCTGGCAACCAAAATCCGGGATCTGGAAACCGAAACCTGTCGGATTCATTTATTTATCTTGGGAGAGGGTGTAATCGACATGGCCATCGCCCTAGATAGAGACTTGAACGGGCCGGCAGGCATCTCCGTCCAGCCTGTTTCAGCCTTGGGGTATTTGCCCTATAACGGCTTTATCTTCATACACGCCCTGGCCTCCCTCTTCGACCCCACCGGATCCGGGAAAACGGAGTTTGACTATATCTGTGCCGCCAATTCGACCTCGGGAATGGATTTTGCGCCTGCCCTTGCCGTGTCGCTTGGGGGTGCTTGCATTACCGGGGTGGTGGATGCGTTACGGGAGGGCCACGGGGCAGGGCCTCCCAGGATCTGTTTTGCCCGGCCCATCCATGGCGGAAAGGTGTCGGCAGTGCTTGCCGGCAGGGCAAGCCCTCTGGTGATCACTATCCAGGCCGGCACATTCAAACCCTGCTCCCCTAAAAAAGCACCGAGACCCCCGGGAAAAGAAGGCCCACCTCCCAGGGCAAGGTGTGATTCCCGGGTGACGGCCAGGCCGGCATCACCACATTTTTCCCCGAGCAGCAGGAACCGGATGGTGCATACCGGCACCCGCCTCTCCCCTTCCCACGGGTCGGATCTCGGCCGGGCGGACGTGATCGTATCCGGTGGTCGGGGAATCGGGACTCGGGAAAATTTTGCTTATATCGAGAGGCTGGCCGGTCTTTTCAGCAGGTCGGCGACTGGGGGGTCACGCCCTGTCTGTGACTACGGATGGGTAAGCTATAGCAAACAGGTGGGGATGACCGGCAGCGCGGTAGCACCCAAACTTTACATTGCCTGCGGTATTTCCGGAGCCGCCCAGCATGTTGAAGGCGTTCGGGATTCCGGATTCATCGTGGCCATTAACTCGGATCCCAATGCACCCATCTTTGCTATAGCCGATGTCTGTATTGTCGAAGATCTGATCGAGTTCATCCCCCTGTTCGTTCGCAAGGCTGAAAGGAGAAGGGCCAAGCCGCATCTTTCCCGGAAGTAGCCCAGGGCGGCGAGCATATTCCTGTTCAGGCAGATTTTCTTTCAATGAGGCCGACGGTGATGGGGACGATCAAAAAACACAGCACCAAACCGACAACACCGGGCCATGCGGCCCACTCAAACATAAAGCCTGCCATGGTTAAACCAAGCCATCCCCCGGCGTAATAAAACAGCACGTAGAGGGCATTGGCCTTTCCGTGATTGCCGGAAAGCTTTTGGTTCAGCAGCCCCACGGCCACGGCATGAAGGGTAAAAAATCCGGTGCACACACCCAAAAGGCCGGCGACAACAATGACGATCGACGGCACCAGCAACAGCAGCAAAGACACTCCTAAAATACAGGTACCTGCCAACAAGGTGTTTCCCCCGCCAAAACGGTTTGCCGTCTTGCCGGCCAGAGGCCCTAGGAAGATCCCCAACGCATAAACCAGGTATACCAGGGTAATCAGTTCCGTTGAGAAGTTGAAAGGCTCACTGGACAAGCGGTAGGGCAGGAAGTTGAAAATCGGGGTGAACATCAGGAGGCCGCCGGCGCCGCAGCAGTAAATAGCCAAAAGATCCCTGCGCTTCAATAAATCTAAAAAACCGATTTGCGTTCCTGTGCGGGCCTTGATCGTTCCCCTGGAGCGGGGCAGGAGTATCACGGCCAGCAGAGCTGTTGCCATGACGAAGATGGAAGCGGATACAAGGGCATAACGCCAGTGAAGGGGAGGGTGAATCCAGCCGCCGAGCAACCGTCCCCCTAGACCGCCGAGAACCGTAGCCGAGACGTATGCGCCCATGACGACACTGAGCCTCTCCGCCGGCAGGGTGCGGGCCAGCCATGCGGCCAGGCTGGTGGTGAGAGCGGGAAGGAATAAACCCTGGAAAAAGCGGGCCCCCACAAGCAAACCAAAATCGTGTGCCAGGGCAGCCCCGAATCCGCCGCCCGCGACGCATATGCCGCCGACAAGGAGGATGGGATGAATGGGATACCGGTCCGATAGATAGCCGAACAGCAGGTTAGAGAGAACGATACCCAGTATCACCGCCGATACGGTCATGGATACCTGCACCGGTGTAACGCCGAGTTCCTCCTGAATCACGGGAAGGACCGGCTGGGTGATATAGATGCAGGTGAATGCCGCTGAAACCAGGGCAAACACGGCCAGTTGAAGCTTTAGGGCCCCATTGTGCATACTTCGTCGAGCCTTGTGTAACCGATTGGCAGAAACCATTTATTCTAAGAACCACTCCACCCAAATGGTATCAATATATTGTTCAAGATACAAACAAGGAAAGTGTCAAAGTGACTGAATCGGGCAAAAAGGCCCTACACGCGGTCGGTTTCCATCAGGTCAACCGTATTAGGATTTCAAATCAGGGTCGCCGCAAGGCTTCATGCGCAGCAATTGCGGTGACCCTGTGGCTTCGATCCGTACAATTTGACAAACAGATAGATGTGGAGTACTCGATTGTGCAAAGATAGGAGTCTGGGTCTTGTTCAGGACCCCATCTCATTGTCGGGTCTAGACGCCGGGTCTCTTGATGGACATCCTGCAATGGCGGCTTGCCCCGACACTTCGCTGCACAGGGTTCACACTAGGGAATGGTGATTAAACAGGATCGACCGGAGGCATAATGCGAAGGTATCTGAAACCGACGGTGGTATTTCTTGTGGGGTTACTAGGGCTGCTGGTGCCGGCTTGTGTTTCATGGAGCGGACCCATGGCCGATCCCGTTATTCCGGGGACGAAGTCCCCTGTAGCCACTCTGTCCGCCGACCTTGCCTGGGAATTCGATCTGCAACAGGGCCGTGGAACCGGCTACCTTACCCTCGATTGGGAAAGGTCCGGCCCGCCTGCCGAGCAAGTGACGTCGTTTCATTTCCGTTCAAAGACGCCTTTTACAAGGGACGGCAGCGGCACACACTATCTGAGATTCACTCTGCAGGTTTACCGTTTTCAGAGTGCAAAATCAGCCTCGGCAGCGCTTGACGCTTATCAGGAGTGGGCCCAGAACAAGATGCTTGACGGGAGTCTCTGCAAAGGGGCGCGATACTGGGCCCAGCAGGGGCCTTTTGTATACGAACTAAGTATAGGCTGCCGGTTTTCCGACGATAACTACAACCTCGTTGTGCGCCGTTTGGAAAAGGCGCTATCGAAAATTGAGGTTGAAAAAGGCCGCGCCCTTCAGTGCTTCTGTGGCGGCCGCTCGGTTGAACGTAATTTGGAGTGATTGTCAGCGTTTTATGGCGGATGCCATTTGGGCCGGCCAATCTTGAGGTTTCGGGCTTCCGAAAAGAAAAATGAAAAATCAATGAGACAAGAGGAAGACGCATCCAAACGGATCGTTTTGATTATTGGAAGCAAGTATCCCATGTCGATAACCTACAGTTAGTCATTATAAATCATTAATTACTTGGTTAAGCCGACTTCGAACTGTTTAAGTTAATGGCCTTGGATCAATACCTATAAACTTCCAGGAAGGGTAGTGGTAGTTTAGTGAACAAGGTCTAGAGAATCGGTCCCCAGGTTTTTTACCAAAGCAGTTTGCCTTTAGAAAGGAGCAATTTATGGCCGTTGGATGGGCCCGTGACGGGGCTGTGCAGGCGCAAATAGACGCCAGCGTGGAGGACGCCGTAAAGCTGGCCCGGAGCCGGTTGCCGAACGGTGATAGCCCGACGTTATGTGAGGAATGCCAGCGGGCTATTCCGGAAGCCCGCCGCAAAGCCATCCCGGGGGTACGTTTGTGCGTCGGTTGCCAGTCCGCTCTTGAAAAAAGGAGCGGGGAATTTGGTTGATGGATGATCAGTCAAGCTGAATTCAGTCGAGGGGCTTCATGACGAAGGACGTATGGATTGCATTGGGATTGACGACGTTTGCAGGTATGGCGACGGGGATCGGTAGTACCATCGCGTTCACGGCCCGAAGAACCAACTATCGCTTCCTGTCGGTGGCAACGGGGTTCTCGGCCGGCGTGATGCTCTATGTTTCCTTCGTGGAGATATTTTACAAGGGTCTGGATGCGCTCATAGAGAGCTACGGTAATTACTGGGGACACTGGCTGAATGCCGGCTCCTTCTTCGGCGGCATGCTGCTGATCGGGCTGATCGACAACCTCATTCCCTCTGCCGAGAATCCGCACGAGATCCACTCGGAAGCAGAGATCGAGCCGCTGCACGATCTCACCGCGCCGATCCCGGACTTTACCTCAACGGCCGCCGGGGGATC
>CAZWGD010000165.1:4323-5802 GCA_964633235.1 uncultured Desulfobacteraceae bacterium
GGATTGAAGGGATTCACGATCACGGTCCCCATCATCATAAACTGATGCGGATGGGACTGTTTACCGCCCTCGCCATCGGCATTCACAACTTCCCCGAGGGGCTGGCCACCTTCCTGGCAGCCCTGCAGGACCCAGGGCTGGGCACGGCTATAGCCATTGCCATCGCGCTGCACAACATACCGGAAGGGGTCAGCGTCTCCGTTCCGATCTTCTACGCCACCGGAAATCGCAGGAAGGCCTTTTTTTACTCGGTGCTCTCCGGGATGTCCGAACCGGTAGGCGCCGTTATCGCCTACCTCGCGATTCGCTTCTTCCTCGGCGGCGATGCGGGTGTGATACCGCCGGCGGTCATGGGGGTGCTGTTCGGAGGCGTGGCGGGCATCATGGTGTACATCAGCCTGGATGAGTTGCTGCCGACCAGCCGGGCATATGGGCGGGGGCATGACAGCCTGTACGGACTCGCCGCCGGAATGCTGGCCATGGCCTTGAGCCTCCTGTTGATGAGGTAGAGAGAACCCGGTGAAAATCTGTGGATCTAATTTTTTTCGAGCCCTGAGTGCAGCGAACCCAGGCGATAGGTGGGCCGCAGGCGGACGGGCAGCGTCGCAAATGCCTCCCTGGTCACACCCGTCTCGATCAAAACCGCATCCAGGCCGAAGGCCCGCGCTCCTCGAATATCGGTTTCAAGTTGATCACCAATCATAACCATGTTCCGCGTGCCGCTGCGCGTACGGGCTTCCGCAAAAAGCGCCTCTCCCGGTTTGCCCAGCCTGGCAAATTGCAGGTCGGTGCGCTGGGGGTAACGCATGCGCAGGGCCCCCTCAAACATGCTGGCAATGCTTCCCGCACCAAAGCCGAAATCATGGTCGGTACGGGGATAGATCAGGTCGGGGTTGGGCAGAACCAGGTGTACCTCCCGCCGGTGATCAAGCTCCCGAAAGAGGGACGTAATCAGCTTGTCCACCGTTTCAAGAAAGGGAAAGCCGTATTCATCGGCAATCACCAGCACATCGAAGGTCTCTGCGGGGGGCACGATCCTCCCGCCGGCCTCCCTGACGTATTGCACACTGTCCTCCGGCCCCAGAACCACACACCGCGCCCCTCTCAACCGGTGGGCGGCAAAATATCGCAAGAGCAGCGATCCGGAGGTGATGATGCGATCCGGCGTTAGCGCCAAGCCGTGCTGTTGGAAAAAGGCGGCCGCTGTGGCGGGTAGTTTTGAAGCATCATTGGTAAGAATGTAGTAGGGCTTCGCCATCCTGTTCAGGGTCTGAATCAACTCCACCGCTCCCGGTAAAGCCCCCTGGCTATGAACCAGGACCCCGTAGGCATCAAAGAGCAACACCTCATAGCCTTCGATCAGGTCAGCCAGGGTGGTTTGAGGAACATCCGATGATTGTGTCGTAGTCACTCTCTTGAACTCCAAACTGTTTTTTGACACTTATTTTAAGAATTTCGGCCAATTTTTGTGTAACTTGC
>CAZWGD010000166.1:0-3751 GCA_964633235.1 uncultured Desulfobacteraceae bacterium
CGACCTGCCTCGTTTTTTTGGACCGCAGCCCATGAAGTCCTTTCCGATTACACTTGGTGCCCGAAAACTTGACCTGGGCAGACGAACCTGCATCATGGGGATCCTGAATGTGACCCCGGATTCCTTTTCAGACGGCGGCCGATTCTTCAATCGGAAAGATGCGCTTGCCCAGGCGGATTTACTTGTCGCACAAGGGGCGGACATCATCGATATCGGCGGTGAATCTTCGCGGCCTTTTTCCGATCCGGTTTCTTTGGATGAGGAGCTGGGGCGGGTCATTCCGGTTATTTCCGCCCTGAAAAACAGGGCCGATACGCCCATTTCCATAGATACAACCAAGGCCATCGTGGCCAAAGAAGCCATTGCCGCCGGTGCTTGCCTGATAAACGATATCAGTTCCCTGCGATTGGATCCGGATATGGCGGATACTGCGGCGGCGTTGCAGGTGCCTGTGGTGTTGATGCACATGCGTGGAACTCCCAAAACCATGCAGGTTTCGCCCACCTATACGGATGTGGTTGGGGAGATCAGCGATTTTTTCGAAAATAGAATTCAGTATGCCGTATCAAAGGGTATTCCCAGAGAGAGGATCATTGCTGACCCCGGTATCGGGTTTGGAAAAACCATCGCGCACAACCTGACCATCATCAAAGATCTGAGTAGACTTGAGGCTCTGGAGGTACCGATCTTAGTCGGCCCCTCCCGCAAGGCCTTCATTCGCCATATCCTGAAGAAGGAAGGCGAGGGGGATATCCCGACGGATCGGACTGACGTCGCTATGGGTACCCAGGCGATTATTGCCGCGTCCATTTGTAATGGGGCCCATATGGTCAGGGTCCATGATGTCGCCGAGACCCGGACCACGGCCAAGCTGATGGATGCCCTGAATAATGCCTGCTCCACGGGGTGAGGCAACAATTGGCCATGGATCATATCTAAGATGACAGCCTTCAGAATCCGCCGAACCTTGCTGGTTCTTTTCCCCCTATTCATCGCCGCCCTCTTTCTAATCCAATGGCCTGAAGAGCGACATGAGGCTGAAGTCATCATTTCCGTTAAGCCACAGGGGATCGATAAGGGTTTGGTTTTCAGGACCATCGATCCGCTAAGATTCGAGGTCAAAATAAGCGGACCGCGGTCCGTGATTGAGAGTATCTCCAGCCAATCCCTGTCATATCCCTTGAACCTGACCGGGCTAGGGCCCGGTGTGCATACCCTACCGGTAAACCGCAACCGCATATCCCTTCCGGAGCATGCCGGGGTTGAAGCCCTTTCTCCAACGGTACTGACGGTCCATTTGGAAAAAGAGGTCCTGAAAGAACTACCCGTGATCCCGGAATTCTTCGGCAAGCCCGCGGCGGGATTTATCATTGCCGAGGCTGAAATCAAACCCAAGCGTGTGAAAATAAGGGGTCCGGCGATACTTCTTAAACCCCTAGAAACGGTTAGAACGAAGCCCCTGGATATCAGCCACCTCTCCGAATCCGTTAAAAAGGAAACCGCCCTTGACTTGCCCCAGGGGGTAGAGGCCATAACGGCCGATGTTTTTACGGCGGAGATTGTCATCAGCGAAAAGATCGTCACTCAGCGATTTGAACACATTCCAGTAGTGGGAAAGGGGACCGCCAACCCTTACAGTATTAATCCTAAAACCATCAGTGTTGAAGTCAAGGGCCCTGCTAATGACCTCAAAATCCTTTTGACCCAAAAAAAAGTGGAGATATTTGTGGATTTATCAGGGCTGGCACCAGGTATTTACGTGCGGCGTGCCACTATCACGTTACCGGTAAACACCAGGCTCATGGGGGCAGATCCGGAGGTTTTCACCGTTACCATAGGGGCACCGAGCTAAAACGATGCCTTCAACTGCCGGGTGGCACCGGACAGACATGAAAAAGTGCGCTGCAGTCGCATAATTTACGGCCTGCGCTAAAGTCGGTCAATAGTCTGTCACCCTTAGAATTTACCCGCGTTTTTCAGGGTGGTGTTGAAGACATGATAAAAAGAGGCGTGCTCTTTGAGCCCTCTGAGTAAGATTTTTTCCATGAGGGGGATATGCTTGGGGTTGATAATTAAATCGACACTCTGGGAAAAGGCCGCCAAGGTGTCCCGTGTTCGGAAACGATCCGCTATGAGAACAAGATAAGTATTTCGGCGCAAACTCATGGCCATTTCTCTGAAATACTTTAGAATATGATTATTCTCCGGCCGCAGGCAATCAAAGGTTTCATCTAAGACCACCAGTTTAAAGGTACGATAGTGTATCTGCTTCAACCCCTCCTCTGCGGAAACCGCCACGGTCGTTTTAAAATCCAGCTTTCCCAGGGCCGCGCTCATGACCATGCGCTGCTCCGATCGTTGTTCACAGAGCAATGCGGGGGCCCTTTCATCCATATCAATATCGAGGGGTTGGGCGTATCTATCTTCGCCATCCTTGCTTTCCGGGTATAAGGATTCCGTGGGCATATTAGTAAAGCTCTCCATACTCACGATCCACTTCCAGCTTCTGGATGTCGGAGGTGGCTTCACCACGTTTAAGTTTGATCATATCCAGCTTTCGTCCCACATAAGCCTTATTGGAAGCATAGGCCATGGCAATTCCCTCGGTAATGAGTCCGTGCTCATACAAATTGGATATGGAATCATCAAAAGTGATCATGCCGAAGGGCATACCGGCTTGAATGATCTCATAGAAGGTCTTCCCTTTTGACTCCCCCTTCAGGATGGCCTCCTTGACCCTCAGATTGGATCCCATGATTTCAAATGCCGCGATCCTGCCGCTGCCGGTTCGGGGAAGCAGGCGCTGGGACACGACCCATCGAACCATTTCAGACAGGCGCGTTCGGATCTGGTTTTCCTCTTCGTATTTGAACATGCCCAGTATGCGGTTGATGGTTTGGCCGGCATTTACCGTATGCAGGGTGCTTAGTACAAGGTGGCCTGTCTCTGCGGCGCTCATGGCGATTTCCACTGTTTCCCGATCGCGCATCTCACCCACCAGGATCACTTTGGGCGCCTGGCGCAGGGCAGCACGGAGACCATTGGCATAGGTGTCGAAATCGATCCCTAACTCCCGCATATTAAACGTAGATTTGATATGCGCGTGGCGATACTCTATGGGATCTTCCAGGGTGACAACATGTACCGACTGGGTGTGGTTGATCTCATTTAGAATGGCCGCCAATGAGGTGGTTTTGCCGATACCCGTCGCTCCGGTAAACAGAACGATACCGTTTTTTTCGCCGGCCATTTTCTGGAATACGGCGGGCAGGTTCAGTTTTTCGATTGAGGGGACCTCGGTTTCTAGCTTGCGGCACACAATGGAGTATTTCCCCTGCTGGGAGAATATGTTTACCCGCAGATGGGCCTTTCCGGGTACCTCATAGGACAGGTCACAGGATCCCTTTTCGATAAGGTTTTTCGTGAGGCGGCGGTCATTGTTAATCAGGTTCAGGGCGAAGACTTCCGATTGAAAGGGGGTGATATCGTTCAACGGCGGCTGCATGTCGACCTTATAGAGCTTTCCGTCAAGCTCTACTTGGAGTGGTCGACCTACCGTAATGTTGATATCGGAGATCCTCTTCTCAGTGTCAAGCACCGTGTTCAGGATATAGTCTATCTCATGTTTTACCATGCCCGATTTTTCCTTCGCCAGGGCTGATGATGTAGAGCTAAACCTCGGTAAAATCCGCCGGCGGACGCTTCAACAACGACCTGATACAGCCCCACCTCGATATCCCCCATCCTGCCG
>CAZWGD010000166.1:3761-5792 GCA_964633235.1 uncultured Desulfobacteraceae bacterium
CGACCTGAAGCGGTTTTTTTCATTGGCTTTGGCATAGGCCTCGTCCACGCTGATGATACCGCTTTCGAGCAGATCCGCGATGGCATCATCTAAGAGCTGCATGCCATATTTCTTACCCGTTTGGATGGCCGAGGCGATCTGGTGGGTCTTTCCCTCACGGATCAGATTGCGGACGGCGGGTGTGCCGATCAAAATTTCCAGAGCGGCGCAACGTCCATTTCCATCCCTGCGCTTGAAAAGTACCTGGGAGACCACCGCTCGCAAACCATCCGCTAGAATGGTCCTCACCTGGGCTTGTTGAGTGGGAGGAAAAACATCGATAATACGGTCCACGGTTTTAGCGGCGCCGGAGGTATGAACCGTAGAGAGTACCAGCTGGCCCGTTGTGGCGGCATCTATGGTTAACTCCATGGTCTCCAGGTCCCTCATTTCACCCACAAGGATGATGTTGGGGTCCTCCCGCAGGGCACCTCGGAGTCCGCTTTTGAATGATTGCGTATGCAGCCCGATCTCACGCTGGTTGACAATACACCCCTGGCTTTTATGTAAAAATTCAATGGGGTCTTCTATGGTGATGATATGATCCCTGCGGGTGCGATTGGCCCGATCGATAATTCCGGCCAAGGTGGTTGATTTCCCGCTTCCCGCCGGTCCTGTAAGCAAAATAAGTCCCCGGGGAAGGCCTGCCAGTCGCGATATTACCGGGGGCAGGCCCAGTTGCTCTATGGTCCTGATCCTGCTGGGAATCTCCCGAAACACGGCGCCGACACCGTTTTTTTGCATGAAAAAATTGACCCTGTATCTGGCCAGGTTGGGCACCTCGAAACCAAAATCCACATCCCCCGTTTCTTCAAATATTTTTGCTTTCTCCTCGGGTGCCACTTCGTACAACATGCTCTTCAACTCATTATTTTCCAATCTGGCATACTTAACGCGTTCCATCTCGCCATCAATCCTGAGGGCCGGCTGCTGACCGGTAACGAGGTGCAGATCGGAAGCGCCCTGGTCATGCATGAGTTTTAAAAAGGCATCGATTTTAGCCATATGTCAACCTAGGTGGATTGTTTAATCAGTTTTACCTTGTCATACTCTTCATCCATGGCCAGCATCTCACTTTTTCCCATATCAAGAAGCTTGGTATGGGTTTCAATGATGGTGCGTATCTGGGTTTCAATCTGCATGCGCTGCCTCCGGAGCTGAGAAATATCCTCATTGAGCTGGGTGAGGCGATTGTGGGCCCTGTTGAGCATTTTTTCCACTTGGACCTCAGCATTGGCGATCATATTTTCGGCTGAAGTGCGGGCGTTTTGGTTGACCTTTTCCAACACTTTCTGCGTGTTTTCCATGGCTTGCTTAAAGGTTTCCTCCCGCTCCTGAAAATCCGAGCATTTTTCAAGGAGGCGGTGATTCTTTGATTTGAGGTCGGCGACGTCCTCCTCCAGCGCCTTTACCGTGGCAGCGACCTGCTCGAGAAATCCATCCACTTCACGAACATCGAAACCCCTGAACCTCAGCTTAAACCGCCGTTCCTGTATTTCAAAATGGGTGATTTTCATGGTCTCTTCCCTATGGATAATCATCGCTTACATCATGGTAGTTGCTAATCCCAGCAAACTGTTTACCAGAAATTTTTGCAAAAAGATAATGATCAGAAACACGATGATGGGTGAAAGATCTATGCCGCCGAAGTTTACAGGAAGCCTGGTGCGTATCTGATAGAGGACGGGTTCGGTTACATTATGGATGAAACGGACAATAGGATTGTAGGGATCGGGGTTCACCCAGGACAGCACGGCCCGTGCTATCACGATCCACATGAAAATGCTCAACACAAACTTAACCACCGTGGCAACGGCTATAAGGAGATTGGCGATGATAAACATATACCTACAACCTCTTATTTTTTCAAATGGTTACGAAAATCAATCGAGTTGACACCGCTAATAAATGCCATTATGAGATAGAAGTCAAGATATTTGTAAGCGTTCACAGGGCACCGCATCTGCTGCGTTACCGGGCACTTGAAGTACA
>CAZWGD010000167.1:0-5790 GCA_964633235.1 uncultured Desulfobacteraceae bacterium
GTTCGGATGCCTGTCGGTGGCCATGGCATTTATCAGTATTCAGGGATACCGGTAGTTCGAAGATCGGCACGCAACCCTGGGTATCATTCCCATATCCAGCTTCTTCCTCGGTATTTTGTCCAGTGTGTTGACCGGAAGCCGGGGGGCATGGACACCTATACCTCTGCTGTTGATCATCACTACACTGCATTTGTATAAGCGTATCAAGGCAGCCAAGATCGCAATGATTTTCGCCCTGTTTGCGGCGGCGTTCGTGGTTGCTTACCAAGTGCCGGAAACGGGATTGTCTCAGCGTATTTCACTGGTCGGCGATGATCTTTCACGCTATGCAGAGGGTGACGTAACGGATACCAACAGTGTCGGCTTGCGTCTAGCTTCCTGGAAAGCTTCCTGGGAGATGGCCAAAGACCATTTGTTTCTGGGTATCGGTCCCGGAGGGTATCGTCCGGCCATTAAAAGAATGGTGGCCGAGGGGCGGTTGCCCTATGATACCAGTGTTTATTATACCCAGCCCCACAGCATTTATTTTGCGGTTTTGGTAGACTGTGGAATTCCCGGGCTGGTCTGTTTATTGGCCGTATTTCTGCTTCCCATAAAAATCTTCATCACCCGTACCCTGAAATCGGAGGGAAACCGGGAGGCCGCTTATGCGGGGCTGGTGCTGGCCGTCAGCTACATCCATTTCGGCCTCACGGAGACCGTTTTCGGCCGCAATCTATTCGTGGCCTTTTATGTTATCCTGCTGTCAATGATCCTCTTTTTGACCCGGGAAACCAAGTAATCCGCCCCGGCGGATTCCATATTTCCGTAACGCCGCTGAGTGAGATGATCGGGCTCTGAACATATGAAGCTATTTTCGGAGTCTATGCTTACCCGCGCGAGCCCTCAGGTATGCTCGTGTTTTAGCAGCTCGGTCACGCGGACTAAATCCTTGGGATGATCCACACACATACTGGCGACCTCGGTGATTTCTACCTGAATGGGGATGTCGTTTTCAATGAGACGCAGCATTTCCAGATTTTCAATGCTTTCGAGCCTGCCCGGCCCCAGGGCCACAAATAGCTTCAAGGTGTCCATTCTGAAGGCATACAGCCCCACGTGCTCATAAAGGGTGACGGGGGCTGGTGGGAGATGATGAGGGAGCATGGCCCGCGAAAAATAAAGTCCCTTGCCGCTTTTGGACATGACTACAGTGACCCGGTCGGGGCTTTCCGCTTCGTGGCGGTCGATGGTGTGGGCCAGGGTGGCCACCCGCATATCCGGGTCTTCGAATGGTCTCAGAAGCCTGGAAATCATGGACGGATTGAGAGTAGGTTCGTCTCCCTGGATATTCACGACCACTGCATCGGAAGGAATTTGGAGCTTCTCCGCCGCCTCGAGAACACGATCCGTACCGCTGCGGTGACCCCGTTTGGTCATGACCACCGGTACGCCCAGATGTTCCGCCGCCGAAAAAATGCGGTCGTCATCGGTGGCCAGATAAACCTCTCGCAGCAAGGGACACCGTCGGGAGCGGTCAAATACATGCCAGAACATCGGTTTTCCGAGGATATCCGCCAGAGCCTTTCCGGGAAACCGGCTGGATTGGTAACGGGCGGGAATAATGCCGTAACATAATCGGGATGATGTCATTTTTATAACCTTTTCATTCAATGGTTCGGTGCCCAACCAGCCGGGCCGCAGGGTGTCCACCAGAGGTTATCCGACGGGGTTAGGCCCGATACAGACTTTTTGATATGCAATTCCAGGCCTGATCCGCCCCACCCAAACGGGATTCAATATACGCTGCGGCTTCACGCCGCACCGTCCTTCTGGGAAGCGTATGGTTCAGATCATTCAGCAATAATACCTCCACTGCCTTACCGTTGGCGGCTTTTCTCACCAGTCCGTTGGCGATGATCTCACGGCCCACCCAACTAAAGTCTTCCCAATAGGGTCCGATTATCGGTTTAACGCCGCAGAAAAGCGGTTCTAAAAAATTATGGCCGCCGGCGGGTATCAGGCTTCCTCCCACAAAGGCGGCTTTGGATACGGCGTAGGCATGTTTCAGTTCACCAAATACATCCCAGATGATCACGGTTCCGGCGGGAACGAACCCGGCCGCGCTATCTCGGCTGATTCCTGAGCGCAGTGCCCACGGGATGTCCAAACGATCAAGCCGGTGTTTCCAGTCATCCACCCGGTTCACATGCCGGGGAAACAGGCCGATAACAGGTCCGGCCGGATGACGGCGAACGGCGGTGATAACGGCTTCAACCGCGGAGGCTTCACCATGCCTTACCGAGCCGAAAACGACAAAGGGCGTGTGGGGATCGAGAATATCATTCAGTAGACCCAGGCGGGCGGCAGGATACTCGGCGGAAGCCACTTGGTCGAATTTCATGTTGGGCATGGTCTCCACACGGGTGTTGCCGAACAGCGCGATAAACCGACGGGCGTGCTCCTGAGAAACGGCTAGGACTCTGGAGGGGTACAGCCTGCGCCACAAGGGTGTCACTAGACGATACCTTCTCAGACTTTTGGGCATCATGCGGCCGTTGATGATAATGGCCTGGCGGTCGTTTTTTTTTAACACCCCCAAAAGGCCGGGCCATATTTCGGTTTCGATAAAGACCACGGCTTTGGGATTTACGATCCTGACCATCCGTTCCATAATTGAGGGTCTGTCAAAGGGAAAGTAGACAGCCCGAGCACGAATGCGACTGTTGGCGGCCGTTATTTCGGCAATTGCCTGTTCAAGGATCTCCATCCCCTGGGGGGTGTTGGTGGAAAGTAGAATGGCTATAGCTTGTGTAGGGGCGACTTGTTTCAGCAGGGTCCAGGCGAGATAAGCTTCACCTACGGAGGCCGCTTGAATCCAAATATCGGCTGTTGACAGGTGGGCAGTCTCGCGCAGGGTACGCTCATGAAACCCATGCGCAAGGCGATGGCTAAGCCTTAGTCCGGGGAGGGCCATCTGCCAGCATAGGTCGTAGAGCAGGAGGGCGGCCCTTGCCATGAAACCGAGGGGCATGGATGCTTTTTTTCCCACCCGCATCACTCCCGACTACATGTCAAGATACATGGTTCTGATCCAATCTCGTGTGGCAGTGTGCTGCCAGTTTGTCCCCAGGGCATTTTCCCACAGGGGCGCTAGTACCAGGGCTACATCGATCATTTTTTCAAGTTGTTCGGATGTCGCCCCGGCCGTCACGTCGCGGGGTAGGGTGACGCCCTGCTTGGTCGACATGCGCCGAAACTCCTTCACCTCCTGGGGATAAAAATCTTTGAGGTGATCGAAAACGATGCAGTTTCCGATGCCGTGATGAATTCCCAATACAAAGGAGAGACCGTAAGACAGAGCGTGACAGATACCCACCTGCGAATAAGCGATGCTCAGTCCGCCAAAATAGGAAGCCATCATCAGCTTGTCGTCGCCATCGGGATCATCCTGAAGAAAGACCTCGCGACAAAGGTCCATGGCTTTTTCGCCATAGGCCCGGCTGAAGGCATTAAGATAGGTGCCCGAGAGAGATTCCACACAATGGATATAGCAATCCATGCCGGTATAGAAACGCTGGTCGGTCGGAGCTCCGGCCAGGAGTTCCGGGTCCAGCACCAGCTGGTCAAATACCGTATAGTCCGAATTGAGCCCTAGCTTCTTTTCGGGGCCGGTCAATACGGTGGTTCGCGAGACCTCGGCACCGGTACCCGACAGTGTGGGCACACCCACATGGTATACCGCCGGGTGCCTGATCAAATCCCACCCCTGGTATTCCGCTGCGGATCCGGGGTTGGTCAGCATCAGGGAGACGGCTTTGGCCAGGTCCAAGGTGCTCCCGCCGCCGATACCGATTACGCAGACGGGCAACCGGCCAAAGAAACTTTTAATCCGCAGGGTCAGCGCATCCACGTATTGGGTTGAGGGTTCTTTGTCCACGTTTACAAATAAACAAAGGTCCCCCTCCCCCAGAGGTGTCTTTTCAGCGAGCTCTCCAGCCTTAAATACATCGTCGATCAGGAAAACGGCCAACCCGTCAAGGCGTTTTTTTTGCTCGGCGATAATGTTGTCCAACTGAGTGAAGGACCCCCTGCCGAAAATGATCCGCGAGACTCCGCGAAAATTTCTAGGTTCCATTTACATTTCCATTCCCGAAAAACGGCTTTTCAGCCGGTGCATTGTTTTACGGCGGAGACGATCTTTTCCGCTCTCGATAAAAGCTCCCTTTCCGTCCAGGCAAGCTTTATGAGGATGGAAATGGTTTTGCCCATAATGTGGTCTGATTGATCCAGTTCCATCTCGTTGTAGTTCTTGAGGTGTTGGGACAGGTGGATAGGGAGCTTGGCGGCGGTGGAAAGCTGTTTGAGGTGTTGCCAATTACGAATATAGTGCCAATTATTGTCGAACCAGTGGAAGCAGCCATCCACACCGGAGCGGCCCAGGGCTTTTATGGCTTTACGTGCCGAGGCCAGATTCGGAAGAAAGAAAGACAAGAATGTCGCCGAATCACCTGCCGGATCAGGAATCTCTCTGAAGGTGACCTCGGGTATCCGGGAGAGGGCTTGGCGAAGGACGGCTTTGTGTTCCCGTTGCCTGGCCAGCATGGTATCCAGTTTGCTCAGCTGAGCGATACCCACGGCGGCGTTCAGCTCACTGATGCGCAAATTGGTACCCAGAATGGCATGCGCCTCCAGGCCCCTGTCGGTACCCCGATGGTCATGGCCATGATCAGCATAAGCGTCAACGGTGGCATAGAGGGCCTCGTCATCGGTTACCACCGCACCCCCCTCACCGCAGGTGACGGTTTTAACCGCATCAAAGGAAAAGCACCCAATCCGTCCAAACGTCCCGGCGCTTTTGCCGTTAAAGGTAGCGCCCATGGACTGGCAGGCATCTTCGATCAGGGTAAGCCCGTGAAGCCGGCACACCTCCTGAAGATCATCGATACGGGCCATCGCACCGCACATATGCACGGGCAGGACGGCCTTGGTGCGGGGGGTCAGGACCGCTTCCACCCGCCGGGGGTCCAAGCACAGGGTGTCGTCAATATCGGCAAAAACCGGAACCGCTCCGGCGTTCAACACGGCCTCTATGGTGGCGATAAAGGTAAAGGGGGGGACAATCACCTCATCACCCAGGCCGATACCGCAGGCGGCTAATGCGGCGGTCAAGGCCAAAGTGCCGTTGGCGCATAGATGGCAGTAGGTTGCACCGGTGCGGGCACACATTTCGGCCTCAAATGCCTTTGCCTTCCAATGACCATTGCGCTGATGGTCAAACCCATAACGAAATAACACACCGCTGTCCAATACATCCTGGACTTCACGGCGTTCCTGATCACCAAATATTTCAAAACCCGGCATCCGTCTTGATCCCCCAGAGGTGTTTCTCGAATAATAAGGATGGCCGCCAAAGTGTGCCGCCCTGTTTGAAAAATAATATATCTATATAATCCAAACGGTTATATAGATACCATCTGCAACTGTTTTACTCTATAACACCTGCCTGTTATCGTCAATAGACAATCGGGCGGACTGCGGGGCGGCAGCTGCCAAAAGGCGTGTCCCTACGGTTAAAGATACCGATTGACATGCCGGCATGGGTCAGTTATGCAAGGGCGCGTACATCCCATAAATGCAGTCTGGAATTTCGGGAAAGGGGTCAGGAATGGATAGCGGCCGTTTTGGTTATGCGGCTAAGTTATCCGGACCGGCCTTTTAAAACGACAAGGTTTCAATAATAATAAAGATTTTGAAGGGAGTCATCGTGAGCAAGAAATACGACGCAATTATTATCGGTGCTGGTGTGAT
>CAZWGD010000168.1:0-1003 GCA_964633235.1 uncultured Desulfobacteraceae bacterium
ATCGGCGGCCCGGGAAAAGGGTGTTCGGTTGGCCTGCCGGCTCATCCCTCAATCGGATATAACCCTTCACCTGCCTGAGGATTACACGGTTGACGCCAGGATTCTGGAAGGAGAGCATATCACCGGAATCCAACTCAACCCGGCTGCTGTGGTTACCCATACAAACGGGACTTATCGTTTGTACTATGCCGGAGAAAAAGAAGCGTCAACTCTAACGGACTGGCATTCCCATTACGCTCCAAAGGGAGTGGCCCTGGATATCGGGACCACTACCCTTGTGGCCACCCTGTTTTGTTTGCGTACCGGTAAAGAGTTGGCCACGGCATCCAGCATCAATCCCCAGACGCAGTTCGGTCATGATATATTGAGCCGCATCCAAATGGGATCCACCAAGTCCGGACTGGCCAAATTGGCCAAGGTGGTCCGGGATGAAATCAATACCCTGATAACAAATATTTGCGATCGTTCCGGAGCCGTACCCCATGAAGTGGTGGATGTGGTCATCGGGGGTAATACCACCATGCTCGAACTGGTTGCCGAAATCGATCCCGAACCCCTTGGCCGGTTACCGTTTACAGTGGATCTAAAGGGGGGGGTTTCCTATGGGTCCCGAAGCTTCGGGTTTGATATGAACCCGTTGGGGAGGGTTTATGTGCCGCCCATTGCCCATGCATTTGTCGGTTCGGATATCACTGCGGGAATTCTAGCCTGCGGATGCCTGGAAAAAAAAGATCCCACCCTCTTTATCGACATCGGCACCAACGGTGAAATGGGAATCAATAACGGCGACCGGTTCATTGTCACCTCCACGGCGGCGGGTCCCGCTTTTGAGGGTATGGGGATTTCCTGTGGAATCCGGGCCGTCGCCGGGGCCGTAGAGGCAGCCTACATTAACGGTGACGCTATTGAAGTCAAAACCATTGGCGGTAAAACGGCCAAAGGGATATGCGGCAGCGGAATCATCGATATTGTGGCCTGTCTTCTGAAAATGGACATCATCGAT
>CAZWGD010000168.1:1013-5787 GCA_964633235.1 uncultured Desulfobacteraceae bacterium
AACACCCCAGCGGAACGGCCGCATCGGCCGCCGAGGCTCGCCTGCGGTTGTTGGATGATTCCCCGGATTTTGAAATCGCCGGTGGCGTGAGCTTCACACAGCCGGACGTCCGCCAGCTCCAACTGGCCAAAGGCGCCATCCGAACCGGTGTCGATATGCTGCTCCAAGAGGCGGGGCTCACCCCCGAGGATTTGAACGAGGTGGCCCTGGCGGGCGCATTCGGTTATCATTTGCGGCCTGAAAGTCTGGAGACCATCGGTCTGTTGCCGAAAAATACGGCTGAAAAGGTTATTTTTGCGGGAAACACCTCAAAAACGGGTAGTGCCATGATGCTCATCAACGTAACCCTGAGGGAATATCTGGAAAAGGAGATCGCCAAGGTCAACCATCTACCCCTGGCGGAAAGGGAGAGCTTCCAGGAACTATTCATTGAAAATCTTGGATTCCCCGCCAGGGAAGGCACAAGCCGGTAATGTTACCGGATAAACACCAATCTGTACACGTTCGAGAGGCTTATTAATATTGACCGTTGCCATCCACCCCTAACCAGGAAAGGAGGACGTTATCATGAAAAAACGGATTGTGATGTTGTCGGTTGCCGTAATGCTTGTCATGGGCGGGGCCTCTTCCCAGGCGGCCACCTTTGACCTCTCAGCGGGAGTGGGCATGCTCCGGGGGGATACCACCTATCAAATCGGTTACCCGGTGGACTATATAAACTTCGGCCGATATGAGGGCTATTTCCCCTTCAGCGAGCTGGAATTTCCCTTGGATGTCACTTTGCTTGACATTGCCGGCAGTGTAGAATTTATGGAGATGTTCACGGTGGGGCTCGAATTTAAAACCAACATTACCGATGATGCCGGAGACATGAAGGATTCCGACTGGTTGACGCAAAGCAATCCCGGCCGTCTGGATGTGTACTCCACTAGCGACGCCGAGCTTACGGCCATGATCGTCGATTTCCATTTCGGGTATACGTTTTATAAAACACCCAACTGGAAATTCACCGGAGGGACCGGGTACCTTCACCAAAATTTTGATTTCGATACCCGGTTGAAACGCCAGTACTCTCCCTCCGGCCTGAGCGGCTACGATGTCGTGGGAGACGGATCCGTAACGATCACCTATGATATTACCTATCGTATCCCCTACCTGGATATGGCGGTGCGCTACTCCACCGCTAAGGACAGGTTTGTCCTTGATAGCAGTTTCGGATATGCTCCCGTGGTTTCCGTGACCGATACGGACAAGCATCTCTTGCGCAACAAGGTCAACAAGGGGGATTTAGAGGGCAGCGCGATCATGCTCTCACTGGCGGGTCGCTACTATGTTTTTAAAAACTGGTACGTATCCCTCGGCTTCGACTACTTGAATATCGTAACCGACAGGGGGGACATGGATGCCCGTTTTTCCGACAGCCAGAGGATCTACGATCATACGGTGACGGAAGAGGTTGAGAGCAGCCAGGTGTCTGTATTATTCAAGGTGGGCTACGGATCCATAAGGTAGCATGCCGCCCTCCCCGGGTTTATAGACAGGGCACTCGAAGCCTGCATTTTCCTCTTTTAGCCTGTTCTAGGGCCGGTCGTGTGCGGCCGGCCATTGGGCAGGTCGAATGGAATGGTCAACCGATACATCCCATCCTGGGCCCGCGTGTTTATCAGCAGATCCCCCTTACCAAACACCTTCATCATTTCGTCGTTAACCTGCAGAACCTCGGCGGTAAACCCCTTAATGCCGCTTTCTTTGGCGATTTTTATCAACATTTTATAAAGGTATGTGGCGATACCCAATCCATGGTAAGCCTCATCAACCACAAAGGCTATATTTGCATAATCACTGCGATCCTCTTTAGCGTACCTCGCTTCGGCGATGATGGTTCCCTGCTCCGGCTCACCCACCAGGGCCACAACGGACATCTCCTGGCAATAATCGATATTCACATATTTTTGCATGGCATCGTGCGGCATGGTTTTAAGGGGGTAGAAAAACCGGCGATAGACCATCTTGTCCGAAAGCCGATAGAAAAGGCGGCGCATGGCCGCTTCATCTGAGGGTTTAATGGCCCTGAACCGGGCGGTTACCCGCCCTTTGAACGTCTGCTCTGTGGCGATTGACGTGGGATATAGATGGGCGGTACCCGACCGGTAGATCTGATCGGGGAATAGGATTTTCTTCTCCCTCCCCTGCTGAACCAGTTTTTCGCGATCATCAGGATGAGCAATATCGATCAGGGCTTGGGCCCTCTCACGAATCGAGCGCCATCTCAGGTTGGCGATACCATATTCGGTGACAACGATGTTGATTGACTCCCGCATATGGAACTGATTACGATGATCCCTGAGCATAACGAGGATATTCGATTGCCCGTTGCGGTTACGGCTCGGCAGGCCAAACACCGTACGGCCGCCCTTGGATATTTCCGCACCGGCAATGACATCGGCGGCTTCTCCAGATCCGGAGGCAATGCTTCCGCGACCCACATTCATGGCTACCCTGCCGAGCAGGTCTACCCTGCGGGCATGAAATATGCCTACGAAGTTGGCGTTTGAGCCGATCAGGCTCGGGCTGCACACCTGTTCGACACCCTGGAACTCCACAACCGGATTGTGATCCAGCCATGTCATCAGCGCCTGGGTGCCCAAGGCATACGAGGCCACGGATTTTCCCCTGAAGATCGCTTTGCGGTAATTGGTAACCGCCCCGCCTTTCACCAGGTCCATGAGGGGGTCTGTAAAAAAGACGGAATGGATGCCTATATGTCGCTTGTGGATCAAATGCCTAGCCAGAGCTTCAAACAGGGGACCCGTACGAAAACTGATACAGTCGCCGTCCTCAATAACCCGGGCAAGATTTTGGGCTACCTTATCCAGTACCCTGCTCACCGGTGAACGTTGAAAAAGGATTGGGGCTGCGGATGAACGGACCAGGAGATCAAAATCCGAAATTGAGACAATGGTGTCTCCCAAGGTAAAGGGAATCCGATCATTGATCTCACCCACCACCAGAGAGGCCTGATCCATGGCCTCACGAGCGATATCCACCGCGGTTCCGAGACTGCAGAACCCCGCCTCATTGGGCGGAGTTATCTGGATAAAGGCCGCATCAATGGGAATCCGTTTGGATTTGATAATACGGGGGATCTGGGAATACCGGCTGGGGATCAAATCCACACGGCCGGGTGAGATGATCTCACCAGCCATCCATCCTGAAAAAAAGGTTTTCAGGCGGTAATTTTGGTGCTGCAGCTCCTTATGGGAAAGGGCATCTCCGTGGCTTGTCAGCTGGATCAGTTCCAAGTCCTTGGTCTTGCTAAGGTCGGTATCGATTAAACATCTGATCAGGGTCTGTGGTTCCGCCACCCCGCTCCCCAGAAAAATCGTCATTCCCGGCTTGATGCGTCCCATCACCTCCCGGGGAGAGACCAGACGGTCTTCCCAGTGCCGCTTATTTAAGTCACTCATTTTATATCCCCTTTTTTCCAGACCTGATAGTCCCTAGTCGATGTTTTGAACATGTATCGGATTTCTGCTGCCCGGTTAATGCTGAGCAGGGTCTGGGTTTGATACGGATGCACCGCCACGATATATGTCACCTCCAGGCACATGGGTTGTGTAAGCTTGCTGCGCCTCTTGCCGTAAAAGATCCGCCCTGTCCGTATAACGGGGTGAAAAGTGAAATAGGGTAAATTTTTTGACCCGGGCGGCGGCGGCGATGAGGCCGGCCTGACGGGCGGTCAAATGGTATTTTCGTTTTGCCATGTCCCGATCTTTTTCAAGAAATGCCGCTTCAATGTACAGATGATCCGCATCTTGGGCCAGATTCACTATTTTCTTGATATTCGAGGGGGTGTAAGCCACATCCGTGATATAGGCCATATGCCGGCCCGGGGTAATACGGGCGATTCCCTCGGCCAGGGCACCCAACGAAAATGGCCTCCCCGCTGGAGACATCCGTTTATCACCCACCCGGACGACCGATTCGGGATCCGCCTGGGCGTACAGGGCCTGCTTGAATTCACTCAGCCAGGGACCGGGTTCAAGTCCCAGTCTGGCCAGGCCTTCCTTGATGATATTGATATGAAACCGCTCCTTGAGACAGTATCCCAGACAGGGAGTGCCGTGATCCAGTACTGCGGCGGAAACCGTCAGGGCGGGTTCGTCCAGCAGTGAACCTTCAAATGGTGATTCCACGGGTTCCCTCACGGGGAAAAAGGCTTGCCGGCAGGCAAATTGGTTCGTAATCCGCATCCCGGAGTTGACTTCGGTCCCCTGTATCACAAACTGATTTCTGAAATTTTTAACCAGATTCCAGGTATAGGCAGAGAGCTTTCCGGCCAGGTTTTTTAAAAAACCTTTGGGTCCATACAGGTACAGTTGCTTTTCACGGCCCAGAAATAAGCGCAACAACCTGTCAAAGCCGATAAAATGGTCCAAGTGGGTGTGGGTGATGAACACATGGCTGATCTTGAGAATATCCCTTGAAGACAGGGAACGGATATCGCCCAGATCAAAAAGCAAGGCCCGCCGGTCAAACATAAAGGGGACAAAAATCCCCGGGTCATGGAACGGCCCGTTGACCACTCTGGGAAGAAAGTGGAAACCCATCTGTTATGGCAGGAATTTTCCGACCTGTTGGTTGATATTGAAATACAGCTCTTGATCGGAACCGTAAATATCGACCACATGCTTGTCATTGATCAGTTTTTCAATAACAAAGGCGGTTAGGTAGAGGCTCACAACATGGGGTTGGTTTACAATGTTCCTAAAGG
>CAZWGD010000169.1:0-5428 GCA_964633235.1 uncultured Desulfobacteraceae bacterium
GTCCGTTTTTTGTTCCGCCAGCAGTTTGGATATTTGGTCGCCCAGTCCCTTAGCCGCGGCCCCCAAATGGATTTCCAGCACTTGGCCGACGTTCATTCGGGAAGGCACACCCAGTGGATTTAAGATCATATCCACGGGGGTACCATCCTGGAAAAAAGGCAGGTCTTCCTGGGGAAGGATACGCGACACGACACCCTTGTTGCCATGCCGTCCCGCCATCTTATCACCCACCGACAGTTTACGCTTCATGGCAACGTACACCTTTACCATTTTGATGACACCGGGAGGCAAATCATCCCCCCTGTTGAATCTCTCCTTCTTCTTTTGAAAGGCGGCCCGAATCTGATCACATTCCCGGCGATATTGGCTTAAAAGATCGTGGACCTTTTCCGTCACGTCAGCGTCCGTCAGTACGATCTGTTCCCAGTGGGACATGCTCACCCCGGATAGTATGGCGGCATCCAAAACACTACCTTCCGGAATGATCACCTTTTTCCCTTTTTTCAGGACTACGGCGGTTTTCTGCCCCTTCAGCCATTTTTCCAACCGCTGGGTAACGACTTCCCTGAGAATGGCCAACTCGTCATCGCGGTCGCGTCGGAAAACCGCGAGCTCCGCTTCTTCTATTTGCAGGGTGCGTTCATCCTTTTCCGTTCCACGGCGTGAAAACACCTTGGCGTCAATAACAATACCTTGAATACCCGGCGGCATCCTTAACGAAGTGTCTTTTACATCCCCGGCTTTTTCACCGAAAATAGCCCTCAGCAGTTTTTCCTCGGGAGACAACTGGGTTTCTCCCTTAGGTGTGATCTTACCGACCAAGATATCGCCGTGCCCCACTTCCGCTCCCAGGCGAACAATACCCGACTCATCTAAATTCCTGAGGGCATCGTCCCCTACGTTGGGAATATCTCTGGTGATCTCTTCCTTACCCAGTTTTGTATCCCGGGACACCACCTCGAACTCTTCAATATGCACCGATGTATAGACGCCTTCACGGACGAGACGCTCACCGACCAGGATCGAATCCTCGAAGTTATACCCGCCCCAGGGCATGAAGGCTACGGTCACGTTCTTCCCCATGGCAAGCTCACCCTTTTCAGTCGCCATACCGTCGGCGATGATATCACCGGCCTTTACCATCTGTCCTTTTTTGACAATGGGACGATGATTGAAGCAGGTGTTCTGATTGGAGCGGATAAATTTGGACATGGTATAGATGCTTACCGGTTTCTGCACCCCCGATGGGTCATCGTTCTCCAGATGTTTGACCACGATTCGGGAAGCATCCACCTCCTGGACGATGCCGTCGTGGGCGGCAACGATGGTGACGCCTGAATCCTTGGCCACAACCCCTTCGATCCCGGTTCCTACCAGGGGCGCCTGGCTCACCAACAACGGTACGGCTTGACGCTGCATGTTGGACCCCATCAGAGCCCTGTTGGCATCATCGTTTTCCAAAAACGGAATCAGGGAGGCGGATACACTCACCAGTTGGTTCGGAGAAATATCCATCAGCTCGATCTCGTCTCGACTCATCATCATCATTTCACCGGCCACACGTGAGGTAACCAGGGGGTTGATATACTCCTTCTTTTCATTCACCGGGGCATTGGCTTGGGCAATGGGGAGTTCTTTCTCCTCAAAGGCGCAGAGGAATTTTACGGTGTCGGTGACTCTGGCACCTTTAACGGTTCTGTAAGGAGTTTCGATAAACCCGTACTCATTCACACGGGCGTAAGTGCCTAATGAGACGATCAGTCCGATGTTCGGACCTTCGGGGGTTTCAATGGGACAGATACGGCCGTAGTGCGATGGGTGAACGTCTCTGACTTCGAATCCGGCCCGTTCACGGGTCAAGCCACCCGGCCCCAGAGCACTGAGGCGTCTCTTGTGAGTCGTTTCCGAAAGGGGGTTTGTCTGATCCATGAACTGGCTCAGTTGGCTGGTGCCGAAAAATTCTCTTACAATAGCGGAAACCGGTTTGGAGTTCACCAGATCGTGGGGCATGAGCGCATCGACCTCCTGAAGGCTCATGCGCTCTTTGATGGCCCGTTCCATGCGAACCAGCCCGATACGGTATTGGTTCTCGAGGAGTTCCCCCACAGCGCGAACCCGTCGATTTCCCAGATGGTCGATATCATCTACCATCCCCTGGGTATCTCTGAGCATGACCAGTTTTTTAGTGGCCATGAGGATATCTTCTTTGCGCAATGTCCTCAGATCAATGGATGAATCGAGGCTTAGTCTTTGGTTGATCTTTAAGCGTCCTACCCCGGAAAGATCATAGTACGACGATTTGAAAAAGAGGTGGTCGACAAAATCCTGGGCCACTTCAGGGGTAGCGGGATTTCCGGGACGCATCCGCCTGTAAATCTCAATCAGGGCCTCTTCCTTGGACTCCACCTTGTCCAACATAAGGGTCTTGACAATGGCGTCACTGCTGGTGATCCCATCAATATGCAACACGTGCAGCCCGGAAACGCCGGCATCCAGCATGGCCGCAATATTTTCCTCATCCAGGCTTTCATTTGCCTCAAGAAGCCGCAAACCGGTTTCGGGTGCTGTTACCGCATGGGCGGAAACTTTTCCCAAAAGCTCTGTATCCGTCATGGGAATTTCAGTAATTCGGTGCGCTTCCAGCTTGAGGATGGCTTTTTTGGTGAATATACGTCCTTTTTTTAGGATCACCTCGCCATGGGTGGGTTCGATGATGTCCTGTGCGGCACGCTGTCCTTGATAAAGTTGGGGGGTGAAGGCCCTAAAAATTTGATTGTCCCGGATGATGATTTTTTCGGACTGATAAAAATAGCTGAGGATGTCTTCAACCATATAGCCCAGGGCCTTGAAAAGAATCGTTATCGGAAATTTTCGGCGCCGATCAATCCGGATATGGACAATGTCCTTATGATCGACCTCCATATCGATCCACGAACCGCGAACCGGAATAATCCTGGCGCTGTATATGATCTTTCCGCTGGAGTGGGTTTTCCCCTTATCATGATTGAAAAAAACGCCGGACGACCGGTGGAGCTGGCTGACAACCACACGTTCGGTTCCATTGATGATAAACGTTCCCCTTTTGGTCATCAACGGAATAGTGCCAAAATAAATCTCCTGCTCCTTGATATCCCGGATATTGGATACACCGGTCTCCTTATCGATATCATAAACCACCAGCCGTACGGTGATACGCACGGGAATTTCATAGGTCATCCCCCGGTTGATGCACTCCTCGATACTTTGATTATCGTCTGAAAACCGGTAGGATACGAATTCAAGGGATGCGCTCCCCGTAAAATCTTTTATTGGAAAAACGGAACGAAACACGGCTTGCAGCCCGATATCTTTCCGTTTTTCAGGAGCAACATCTCTTTGTAAAAACCTGCCAAACGATTCGTGTTGAACGCCAATCAGATCAGGAATATCAACTATTTTTTTGATTTTGCTAAAATTTTTCCTTATGCGTTTATTCGCCGCTAATATGTCTGGCATTGCATCTCCACTATGTGAAAGGGTAAAAGTCCATCTGCCGGACAAATGGGATCCGAAAAAAGGGGAAATGGCGTCCGGCTACGATCACTCCTGTTTGGATCTATGCGCCGATAGATCGAAGGATTCTCCTGGTAAAGGTTGCTTTCCACCTTGGCCACCATTTCCCACTGATTTGGACCCATTGCTATTTCAGCTCTACCTGGGCACCGGCCGCCTCAAGCTGCTCTTTTATTTTTTCAGCTTCATCCTTGGGGATACCTTCCTTTACCGGTTGAGGTATGCTGTCTACCAGTGCCTTGGCATCTTTCAAGCCCAGACTGGTGATAGCCCTGACTTCTTTGATCACATTGATTTTTTTATCTCCAAAAGCGATGAGCACGACGTCAAATTCGGTTTTTTCTTCGGCTTGTGCCTCACCGGCATCGGCCGGCCCGGCCGCCATCATGGCCACCGGAGCCGCCGCTGAAACACCGAACTTCTCTTCCATCTCCTTGACAAGTTCCGACAGTTCAAGTACCGACATCTGAGCGATAAATTCAATTACATCTTCTTTGGTAATATCCGCCATTTTTCATTTCCTCCAAAAAACAAAAAAGTATTTTTATAAACTGATTGATGGATAGGCAATCAATACCATATATTCTGCCGTTCCAATCGGTTAGCCTTCAGCGGCCTCTCGTTGATCCTTTAAGGCTGTAAGCACATTCACCATCTTCTGGGGGATGGCGCTCAAGGTCCTGACGAAGGATGTGGGTACGCCGATCATTACGGACAGTAATTGACCCAGGAGCACCTCTCTGGACGGCAATGAGGCCAGTGCCGTGATGGCATCCAGGTTTAATACCTTACCCTGCATTACGCCGGCTTTTATCTCTAGCTTATCATTTTTTTCGGCAAACTCCGTCAATACCTTGGCCGGAGCCACAGGGTCCTCATAACTCAGGGCAATAGCGATGGGTCCCTTTAGATAATCCTTAAGCAGCGCCATATCGTTATCGGCGGATGCCTGGATCAGCAGGGTATTTTTGGCAACCCTGAATTCAACATCCACTTCCCTGAGTAGGTTTCGCAGGCCGTTCATCGCTTTCACGTTAAGCCCTTTGTAGTCCGTAACAATGGCAACCGTTGAGCGCGCGAACCGGTCCTGGAATTCGGCAACTATTTTCTTTTTCTGGTCTTTGTTCACGGTTGTTTAACACCTCCTTTCCGTATCCTAAAAGGTCGGAGGTCAAGAAATCATTTGATTGGGGAGTAAGGACACCCGCAAAGGGCAGTATCCTTCTTATAGCCGCATCATAAAAGGATTTCATTCCATCTATGCAGGTCGGCAACGCCAATTAAACAAAAGCTGTACCTACGGTCTTTGACAGATATTATTTGGTTCAAACGCCGAAGAATGGGGTATATGCTGCAAACATCCGGCGATAATCATGGTGTAATGGTTTGTTATTTAAGCAAGTCCTTTGCCAGGGCCGTGTCGACTTTTATACCGGGACCCATGGTTGTCGAAATGGCGATGCTCTGCAGGTAGGCACCTTTAGCGGCGGCAGGTTTAAGCTTGATGATGGTCTCGAGGAAAGCGGTTAGGTTCTGAACCACCTTCTCGGCACCAAAGGAGACTTTTCCCATCGGAGCGTGCACGATGCCTGCCTTTTCAACTTTGAAATCAATTTTTCCGGCTTTCAGTTCGTTAACCACGCGCGCGACATCAAAAGAAACCGTTCCGACTTTAGCATTGGGCATCAGCCCACGGGGGCCTAGCAAGCGGCCGATCTTACCCACCGTACCCATCATGTCGGGCGTTGCCACGGCCTTGTCAAAACCAAACCAGCCTTCCTTGATTTTTTCCACCAGATCGTCGTTGCCCACAAAATCGGCGCCGGCCTCCTGCGCTTCCTTTTCCTTTTCCCCTTTGGCAAATACCAGTACTTTC
>CAZWGD010000169.1:5438-5763 GCA_964633235.1 uncultured Desulfobacteraceae bacterium
GTATCACCGAACCCCTAACCATCTGATCGGCATGACGGGGATCGACACCCAACCGAACGGCAACATCGACGGTTTCGTCAAACTTGGCAAATGAAGCCCCAATGGCCTTCTGAACTGCCTCCAGGAAAGTATATTTGGTAGCAGTACCTATCTTTTTCTGGGATGTTAAATACCTTTTTCCGCGCTTCGGCATCTTTTTCTACTCCTTAAAGTCAATAATCAAGCATTCCGGCGCTGGTGTAAATTTCAATACGACCTGAAGCCGGTTAGCCAACAACCTCAATACCCATACTTCTAGCGGTGCCCTCTACGATTCGGCAGGCCG
>CAZWGD010000170.1:0-5760 GCA_964633235.1 uncultured Desulfobacteraceae bacterium
GGGCTGTACTTGATTTTATGCTGGTCCAGAAACTGGTGGAAAGACGTCTTTGTTAGCATGGCATCACAAGCTGTTCGCAATAATATCGGTTATATCTGTAATCGCCAGTTCACCGATATCCTCAAAGGGTTTGCCGTCCAGGTAACAGTCGAAATGGATGCGGCATTTTGGGCACGCCGTGATCAAACGCGTGGCGCCGGTTTCACCGGCCTCCTGCAGCCGGTCGTTTTGGAGAAACTTGGTGTGCCGGTCGCAGTTGGAAAAATTGCCCACGCCACAGCAGGCCGCCTGGGTCCGATTGCGTCCCATTTCCTTTACGGTCAGGCCAGGAATATGCGCTAAAACGTTACGCGGTTCTTCAAAAACACGCCCAAGGCGGCCCAGCCGGCAGGGATCATGGTATGTCACCGTTTCCGTAATCTCCCCGTTGAATTTCAAACGCCCCCCGGCGATGGCATCCGCGGCAAACTGGGTGATATGCTGAACTTCTACATCCAATTTCTCCAAACGCGCATATTCGTGTTTCAACATAATGAAGCACTCGGCACAGGCGGTAACCACCTTGCCGACACCCAGCTCTTTAATTAAGGCGATGTTCCGGCGGGCCAATTTTTCGAAATCCCCGCTTTCACCGGTCCAAAGCTGATCATAACCGCAACATTTTTCTTTGTTCGACACAACCGGTTTCACCCCAGCGGCGTTGAGGATTTTGAGGGTGTTTCTAGCGGTTTTCACACTGTCGGTATGGGGAAATACGATCTCGAAAAGCGGCAGACAACCCATGAAAAACATGACATCTCCGCTGTCCGCATACAAGCTTTCGTCCAATCCCTGCAGCCTGTTTTGACGAGTATCGAGTTCGGCCTGAAAATGTTGAAGCTGTCTAAGGATGACACCATGTTTACACTCTTCGGAGAGGCCGTCCTGGCGGGCTTTTTTTCGGGCATCCCTGACAAATTGCCCGTATTTGACATCGGAAGGGCACACCTCCCTGCATTGAAAGCAGGACAGACAACGGTACAGATTCCCGTCGTTCAGCACCTTTCGTTCCTCCCCCAGCAGGGCTTGAAGCACATATCCACGGGGAGAATATGTGGGATCCACCCTATTGAGGGGGCAACTGACCGTACATTTATTGCATTGAATGCATTCTAGCTGGTTGACTTTCATCAGATCCCCTGGGCGGCCTCGCCGGATAAACTCACCGGGCTCGGTCCGGTGATTTCAAGCTGTTTTACAAAATCTTTGACAACCGCGGCAAATTTGGGGCCCTCGCCGCCCGACACCTCCTCTATCCTCAACCGTTCTGGTTCGATGCCGATGATATCCAGAAGCTTTTTCAACCGGTCAACCACCAGAACGGCATTTTTGTTCCCGGAAACGTAGTGGCAGTCGCCGATATGGCATCCCACCAAAAGAACACCGTCGTAATGCTTATCAAAGGCCTCCAAGACCAGGGAGGTATCCACCCTGCCCAGGCACATGACGCGAATCAGCTTGATATTGGCCGGATACTGCAGCTTGTTCATACCCGCTTGGTCGGCACCGGCATATCCGCACCAGTTACAGGCAAATCCCAAAATGTTCGGTTCAAAACGCATCTATTCTTTCCGTCTTTCCGGTTTCTGCGGCGATGCCGCCGATCAACGCTCCGATCTGTTCATCGCTGAAGGCATGAATGCTCAGGGCGCCCGTGGGACATAGCACCGCACATTTTCCGCACCCTTCACACATGGTTTCCTGAACAACGGCGGTCATTTCATTTGGGTCGACGGCTACGGCCGAAAACTCACAGCCCTCCTCGCACCGTCCACACGCCCGGCACAGTCTCCGGTTTACATCCGCGATCATTGGATTCAGCCATACATATCCGTCCCCTAGGTAGGCGGCCACGCTCGCGGCCGCGCTGCCGGCCTGGGCGATGGTGTCGGGGATGTCCTTGGGGGACTGGGCGGCGCCGGCCGCAAAAACGTTTTTCACCATCGTGTCGGTAGGCCTGATTTTGGGGTGAAACTCCTTGATGAAACCCGACTCATCGTTGGTGATGTTCAGCTTTACCCTCAAGTCTTCGATATCGGCCGGCTCCGTGGCGGCCGACAGCACCACCAGATCGGCGTCGATATTGATCAGGGTGGCGGTGTTGGCATCCTCTACCGAAATGTCCAACCTGCCGGTTTCGGCGTCCGGCCGGATGACACCCGGCAACCCTTTGATGAATTTTACCCCCATCCCCCTGACCTGTTCAAAATACTCCTCATAGCCTTTCCCAAAGGCGCGGATATCGATATAGCAGATATAAATCTGCGCATCCGGTGTGTAGTATTTCTTAATCATACCGGCGTGTTTCAGGGCAACCATACAGCAAACCCGTGAGCAGTACCGATGGCTGCCGGCAAGCCCCTGCTCACCCGATCTCGATCCCACGCACTGCACCATGACGATTTTTTTAGCCGGCGTCCCGTCACTGACGCGCAGTATCCGTCCGCCTGTAGGACCGACGGGATCGAGCATACGGGCAAACTGCAGCTGCGTGACGACATCAGGGTATTTGCCGTACCCGTAGTGCAGTTGAGAAGGGTCGAACTCCTTGTACCCGGTGGCAACGATGACCGCCCCCACCTCGATGGTTTCGGTGGTATCTTTCTGATAGTGATCGATGGCCTTGGCTTCACAGACCGTTTCGCAAACCCGGCAATCGGAACAGTTGCCGCACTGGAGACATCTTTGGGCCTCTTTCACCGCCGCCTCTTCGTTAAAGCCCTCTTCCACCTCCTTGAAATCGACCCGTCGACCCAAGTTCAGCTCCGGCATCTGTTGTCGCTTTTGCGTTTTGAAATAGCGCTGCCGATGCGTGACGATGTCTGCATAAACATAATCCCTTGAAGGATAAGATGTCAGCGGCCCTGCAAAGGGCTTGTTTTGGATAAAGCAATCTATTTCATCGGCAGCCAGGCGACCTTGGGCCACCGCTTCGATGACTGTTGAAGGACCGATGGTCACATCCCCTCCGGCAAACACCTTTTCAAAGCCCGTCCCGGTGCTGCTTCGCACCGTCTCGATAAGGCCGCGGCGGTTTATGTCTACCGCATGGGTTCGGCTCAAAAAGCCCCGGTTCAAGCGTTGGCCGATGGCTACGAAAACCGTATCGCATGCCAGCTCAGTTTCCGTCCCCTGTTTCAGTACCGGCCGGAAAAGGCCGTCTTCGGTGATATCGATACGCTCGACCATGAGACACACCAGCTTCTCGACGCTCCCCCTGTTTCCCATAAAGCGGCTGACGGAACACCCGGATTTAATGACAATTCCCTCGTTCTCGGCGGCCACAATCTCATGGCGAATGGCCGGCATCTCATCGTAGTCCTCCAGGCATAAAATCGTGACCGCGCCGGCTCCCAAGCGCTTAATCGTTCGGGCCACGTCAATGGCCACATTTCCGCCCCCGATAACCACCGCGCTGCCTTTGACCGTCAGGGCGTCTCCGTGTCGCACCTTCCACAGAAAATCTACGCCGGAGTGAATGCCGTCCAGCTCTGAACCGGGAATCTCCGGCAGTTCGGCGCCCTCCTGAAGTCCGGTGGAAATAAAAATCGCTTCGTGGGTTTCGTAGAGTTCATCAAACAACAGGTCTCGGCCGATTTCGGTATTCAGGAAAATCTCGACACCCAGTTTTTTAATGTTTTCGACATCCGTATCTAGGTGTTCAGGGGGAAGACGATAAGCTGGAATACCGTAGGCCAGCATGCCGCCGACCCGTTCATTTTTTTCAAATACCGACACTGGATAGCCCTTGCTGGCCAGGGACTGGGCACAGGCCAATCCTGCCGGTCCGCTTCCGATAACGGCTGTTTTTTGTTTTTTAGGGGATGCCTTCCGCGCTTTGGGTTGAATACCCCGGGCGTTGGCCCAGTCGGTGACGAAACGTGTGATTCCGCAAATTGCCAAGGGCTCATCCACATGGTTGCGCGTGCATTCTGTTTCGCAGGTGTGGCTGCAGACCCTGCCGCAAACCGTAGGCAGCGGGTTATCCCGGCAAATCACATGGTAGGCCTCTTCGAACCGCCGCTGGGCAACCAGGGCCAGGTAGCCCTGGGCGGATTGATTGACCGGGCAGGCCGCGATGCAGGGTGACATGGCGTGTTTATCAATGGTATAGACATTGGGAACGGCCGAGGCAAAGTCTTTATAGACCGCTTTTTTGGTCGAAATCAGTCCCTTGTCATAATCATTGACGATATCTACCGGGCAGACCTCCGCACATTCACCGCAACCGGTACACGTTTCTTCGTCCACATAGCGTGCCTTGCGAAGAATGCCCAGCCGTAATCCCTCGGGTATTTTTTCGACCTTTCCCACCTCAGAGTAGCTCATCAGGTGAATATTTTCATTTTTACCGACTTCATCCAGCTTGGGCGAAAGCGTACACATGGCGCAGTCATCGGTGGGAAAGGTCTTCACCACCCGGGCCATGTTACCTCCAATGGCGGGTTCCTTTTCGATGAGGTACACCTGGTGGCCCAACTTGGCAAGCATCAATGACGCGGTAATACCGGCGATTCCACCACCAATCACGGCCACATCGCGGTTGACCTTTGCTTTTTTCACCTGAAGCGGTTTTAGCAGCCTGACCCGGTTGATGGCGCCGGTAAGCAGGCGCAGGGCTTTTTCGGTGGCCTTTTCGGGTTCGTGAAAATGCGGATAGGAAACCTGCTCCCTCAGGTTAACCATTTCCAGTAGGTACGGATTCAACCCGGCCTTCCGGATGCATTCCCGGTACAGTTCCTCGTACTGTTTGGGAGTACAGCATCCAATAACCACGGCATCCAGCGCATGCTCTTTCAGGGCCTCTTGAATGGTTCTCTGGCCGTCGCTGGAACAGGTAAAGGACTGGTAATCACAGAAGGCGACATCTTCAAAGCGATCGGAATGGCTTTTGAGCCGATCAAGGTCAACCGAACTGGAAATATTGCCCCCGCAGCGGCATAAAAATACGCCTATTCTAGTGGCCATGATTGCACATCTCTTTTACCGTTTGATTTTCAGCGATAACTTTTTGTTTCATGCCGGTAAGGGAACCATGTGACTGCTCAGACCGAGGCTTGCCGGGTCCAGCCCCATTCCCAATCCAACCAATTGCGCCAGGTGGAGGACTGGAATGGCCCTGCCGCCTGAATAGGCTCTTTGTTGATAGCCGTCCAGGTTGATATGACATAATGTGCAGGGTGTCACCAGGGCATCGATATCGGCGCTGTCGGCGGCCTTCAAACATTTTTCAGTCATCTTCAATGCGGTACTTTCATCGGCCAGAAGTATATGAAAACCGCAGCAGCTGTATTTTTCTTGATACTCAACCGGTGTGTGGCCGGCCACTTCTATCAACCGGCTGAGAACATCAGGTTCCGTTTCGTCTCTTAATACATCCGCGGGGCGTAGGATATGGCAGCCGTAAAACGGTGCAATCCTCAGGGGTTTGCTCAAAGGTTTCATCCTATTCTGCAGCCACCCCAGACCCATATCATCCCGCATGGCCCACAGCAGGTGTTTGACTTGAACCTTGCCCTGATACGTCAGTCCGATTTTATGCAAGTCCCGATTGACTTGATCGAACGCCCGGGAATCGTCTTCGAACCGTCTTTTGGCGTTGAGCATGGTCAAAAGGCACGTATTGCATAGCGTAACGATATCCCGGCCTTCCTTTTCGGCCAGGGCAAAATTGCGGGCATTGATCGCGGCTTCAAATTCGGGGTCTTCTTCCTCGAGGAT
>CAZWGD010000171.1:0-5729 GCA_964633235.1 uncultured Desulfobacteraceae bacterium
GATGCTTGGCACCGGCCCGCATCGCCTCCACATCCAGGGATTTGCGGATATGCCAGGCATATTGCCTGCCCACTGCAGAGGGCAGATCGCGGTTTAAAATCCGGTAATGGTAATTTTTACTTAGGGCGTCGTAGCGGGCATGAAAGCGCTCAGGGGCATGCCGGCAGGCAGTAATGACGATATCATCCGGCAACAGCGCGTTTAGTCCCTTTTGAAGGGTTTGCGGATCCAGGCGCGTCAGGGCCTGAAAATTGGCCACTTGTCCCAGGGCGTGAACACCGGCATCCGTTCGTCCTGAAGCCATTACGATGGCTTTCTGACGGATAATGGTTTCCAGGGCGTCCTGAAGGGTGCCTTGAATGGTACGACCGCGGGGTTGTATCTGCCAACCGTTATAGTTGCCGCCATCGTATTCAATGGTCAGCATGAAGTTTCGTGGTTTGTTTTGACTCATGTTCGCATTTGGTTGAAAGCAGAAGTACTTCTAGCCTATCATTATGCAAGCCGGTTCTCAAACCAATTTAAATAAACGCACAGGACAATTGCTTTAACCTTTATAATATGTTAGTTAGCCTTGGCTTCTTAAAAAAGACGTCCAACTATTCAGTTTCATATTCACTTTCATATTCAATTTCATTGGGGTCGCCGGAAGAGTGATGAAAACCCGGTAGTCGGCGGCATGGTGAAATTCAATATACAACAGCCCGTAGAAATGCTATAGGGAGCGATCCAAGGAAAAAGGGGGAGCTATGCCGATCTTGGGTATCGATATCGGTTTCGGTTTCACAAAAGCCACCGATGGGAAAAGCGTGACCGTTTTAAAATCAATTTATGGAGAGGCCACCGATTTGCACTTTTGGGCGGATTTTGACGTTGATCACTCCATAAACTCTTTCCACGTCACTATTGATGATAAAAATTATTTTGTGGGCGAAATGGCCGAACAACAAGCCAGTGTCCGTCATTTCACCCTGGATCAGGGTAGACTGATTACCGAATATGCCAAAATCCTGGGCCTTACGGCCGCCGGGATCTATGCCGGGTCCCAGTACCATCACAATACACCCCTGCATCTGGTTTCCGGACTTCCGGTGGTTTATTTCAAAGAGTACCGCCAACGTTTTTCCGAGCTCCTGAAAGGACGTCACGAAGTAACCTATCATAAGCCCGGCGGCACCTCTTTGAAGCGTATCATCAACATTGAGAAGGTAAAACTGGTCCCACAGCCGTTAGGCAGCATACTGAATTACATCATGAATGACCAGGGGAAATTCATCACTTCCGATTTGACCAAACAGAAGGTCGGCGTCGTCGATATTGGATTTCGTACGACAGATTTTACCATACTGGACCGTTTGCGCTATGTGGATCGGGGGGGGAGAACCACCGATGCCGGTATTTCAAAGGCGTTCGGCATCATCGCCAATAAACTGCGCGAGCGGTCCGGCGCCAATATCGAACTGTACCGCCTCTACGATGCCATCGATTCCGGAACCATCAAAATAAGGGGAAAAGAGTTCAGTTTTCACAAGATCAGGGATCAGGTTTTTTCTCAACTGGCCAGCACCATTGCCAACGACCTGGACAGCTTGTGGATAGATGACTGGGATATGGACACGATTATTCTTTCGGGGGGCGGCTCCAGGGATATGGCCAAATACCTAAAACCGCTCATCAGCGGGAATGTATTTCCGGTGGGACGGGAAACGGACCCCCGGCTGAATAATGTGAAGGGGTATATCAAATACGGGCGCCATTTGTGGAAAGAAGCCGTACCGCCAACCAAACCCACATCGACACCAGCCAAACCGGTATCGGCATCCGGCAGACCGACGTCTGGTGCCGTGAGACCGACTTCGGTATCCGCAAAGCCGGAATCAGAATGATCTGCTGCGATTGCCGATAAAATCCACGGCATTTTGCAGAAGCCTTACCCCGGGTGTCGGTCCCGTTGGAAACGCATCTCCCCGGCGCTTCATGATCTCCTTTTCCAGATGCCAGCCCGGGTGATTGGTCCAGTGGTTATAGGCCTCCGGATGGGGCATCAACCCGAAAATACGGCCGGTGGGGTCGCAGATGCCGGCAATATCCAGCACGGACCCGTTGGGGTTGCATGGGAAATGCCCTTCTGCCGCCTTACCGCCGGTTCCGGCATACTGTACCACAATCTGATTTTGGACCGATAAACGCTCGATGGTCGCTGCATCGGCAATAAACTTCCCTTCGCCGTGGCGTATGGGCAATTCGATTTCATGAATCCCCCGGGTAAAGACGCACGGTGACGCCTGGTTTACCTTCAGCCTAACCCACTGATCCCTGAAATTACCGCAATCGTTGTGGGTTAAGGCCAGGCAACGGTGTTGATAGTCGCCGTCGAATCCGGGAAGCAGGCCCATATTTACCAGGGTTTGAAATCCGTTACAGATTCCCAGGATAATATGGCCTTCATCAATAAACCGGAGAATCGCTTTTCCAAGATTGGTTTGCATGCGAACCGCCTGCAACACCCCCGCGCCATGGTCATCACCCCAGCTGAATCCACCGCCGAACACCATGATCTGGAATGCATCCAGGGAAACGCTGCCGTCGATGAGGGAGTTGATATGGACGCGGTGGGCATTTGCCCCCGCCAGCTCTAAGGCGTAGGCCGTTTCGTAGTCGCAGTTTAAGCCGAATCCAGTGAGAACCAGCGCATTGATTGCCGTCATATCAAATCTCCAAAGGGCCGTTTCCAGGCCGTTTTCAGCATCTCTACTTTCAGGGCAGCCACGGGCCGTCCGTTGTTGCCGCCTATTTTCAAGGCCCCGCCTTTATCCGTTACCCTACCGATGCACGCGTGGGGAAATCCTTTCAGGATCCCCTCAAAGGCAGGCCGGTGTGACGGGTCGATGGTGATGATAAATCGTCCGGGAGATTCTGAAAATAGAATGACCTCATCTTTGAGGGTGCCTTCGGTGGGGACTCGGGCGAGATCAATATCCATTCCCAGATTTCCGCCCATGGCCACGAGGGAGAGGTGAACCCCTAAGCCGCCGCTGTATACCCCGTGAGCAGAGGCCACAATGCGGCTGAGAATAGCTTGGTTTACGGCCCGGTAAAGGGAAAGAAAATCGCGGCTATGGATTTCAGGAACATTGGCCCCGATATATCCAAAATGGTCATAGTATTCCGATCCGCCCAGTTCGTTGCGCGTGATGCCGATGACATAGACCAGGTCTCCGGATATCTTGCTCTCCATGGTGACGGCCTGGTTGATATCGCTAATTACTGAAGTCGCCGAGAATTGAAGGGTCTCCAGGGCGGATATTTTGTGGGTTTCTCCGAAACGACCCGGTAAATAGCCGTCCACATACATGCTGTCTTTGCCCGACAAAAGGGGGATTCCGTAGGTCAGACAGATATCCCTGAGGGCCCGGCATGATCTCACCAACTGGGCGGCCTTGAATTTGCCGTCCGGGTTATCATGGGGATGATACTGAATGTTGGGCCAGCAGAAATTGTCGACCCCCCCGAGATGGTCAAGATCCGCTCCCACGGCGATCAGCCTGCGGACGGCCTCATCGATGGTACAACCGGTCATGTGATAGGCGTCAATATTCGAATATCTGGGCAAAAGGGCTTGAGAGAAGGCCAAGCCCCTAGAGCTGCCTAAAACCGGTTTGATAACCGCCGCGTCGCTGTTGACATCACGTTCAACACCACCCAGCGGTTTGATTGCACTGGCCCCTTGCACCTCATGGTCATACTGGCGGATGATCCACTCCTTGGAACAGATATTGGGCCGTGACAGCATCTCTTTCAGCAAGCGGTTAAAGTCCCGGGGGGCGCTCAACACTGGTTCGTATAGTCCCCGAAGTGCCGGAGGCAGCCATTCGGCTTCAAACCGCCATTGGGGAAATCCGGACTCCAGAAAGTCCATATCGATATAGGCACAGGTTTTTCCATGATGGGTGATGTGCAGCTTCCCCGAATCGGTATACCGTCCGATGACCGTGCTTTCCACGGCGTGCTTGCGGGATAGGGCCATAAAAGATTCCAGGTCATCGGGGTGGATGGCCACCGTCATGCGTTCCTGGGACTCCGAAACCCATATTTCCCACAAATCAAGCCCGGAATATTTCAGCGGGACGGTTTCTATCTGAATCTCGCAGCCGTTGGAAAAACGGGCCGATTCACCGATGGATGATGAGAGTCCCCCCCCGCCGTTGTCGGTAACAAACCGAATCAAGCCTTTATCCCGGGCTTCGATGAGAAAATCCTGCATTTTCTTTTGGGTATAGGGATCTCCGATTTGAACATGACCGGCGGGTGTATTTTCCGAAAAAGTTTCCGATGCGGCGGTTACCCCGTGGATGCCGTCCTTACCAACCCTCCCCCCACACATGATGGCCAGTTCTCCAGGGGCTGTGCGTTTCTTCTCCGTGGGCACGTGGTCCACCCGTGCGGGCATGATCCCCACGGCGGTTACAAACACAAGGCATTTGCCCAGATAGCCCGGATGGAAATAGACTTGTCCGAAAGTGGTGGGGACACCACTTTTATTGCCACCGTCCCGAACCCCTTCGATTACACCGTTCAGCAAGCGTCGCGGATGCAGGCGGGGCGTCAGATCCCCCTGATAGTCCCAGGGTCCGACGCAGTAACCATACCCCCCCATGACCAGCCGAGATCCCTTTCCCGTACCCATGGGGTCTCTGTAGACCCCAACGATGCCGGTGATGGCCCCGCCATAAGCCTCCATGTTGGATGGTGAGTTATGGGTTTCGCCGGTGATGACGTAATGGTGATCTTCATCAAACCGCGCTACCCCGGCATTGTCCCAAAGTACGGAAATGACCCATGGCTTGCGGTCTTTTAAGGCGAAAGTGGGCGCCTCAATGCAGGTTTTAAACAGGCTGTCGATGTTTTCGGTCTCACCGGTTTCAAGATCCTTATATTCAAAAAATCCCCGGAAAGTATTGTGGTTGCAATGGTCGCTTCTGGCCTGGGAAATATATTCGAGTTCAATATCGGTAGGATCTGAAAGGCCCACCCGTTTACGATCCGTCAAAACGGAAGGGTTGCTGAAATAGGCCCTTATGGTGGGGATGTCAGCGGGGTTCAGCGCCAGGTTGCGCTGACGGCTGATCTGCATGATCTCCTCATCAGTTTCCACTGGAATGGTGATTACTGCGGGGGTATGGTCAAGGATTACCTTGGGAATGATAAAACCGATCCCTGCTTCCGGGTCCCAGTCTTTCCTGGAGAAAATTTTCCATTGCTGGATGATGTCGTTGGCCAACAGTTCTCCGGCAATCTTTTCCATATCCGCGTAGGAAAGATCGTGGCCGGAGATGCAATAACGTTTGGAAGTATAGATGGCTTCGTTTTCCCCAAAAGATATCCCCAGCATATCCTCCACCGCTTCCACGGCCGTACTCCCTGGGTTGTCCCTAACCCCGGGACGGAACCCCACCCAAATGGACCAGTCAAATTCAACGGGGAGGGGTTCAAAAGATGATATGTGAATGACAGGATTAGTAAAGATACCGTGCCGGGCAATCTCTAGTTGCGGCGGGGTGAGATCCGCATCTATGGTGACGGTGTGTATGGTTCTAACGTTATCTAAGGCAACTCCGAAATAGGTGGCCGCTTTGCGGCGAACGCCTTCTCCTTCCGCATCGAACAGTTCGGGCTTTAATGAAATCTCCAGTCGATAAGGCATTGTCTTTTAGCCCCTTTTTGGTATG
>CAZWGD010000172.1:0-5715 GCA_964633235.1 uncultured Desulfobacteraceae bacterium
GGCTGTGCATGATTTTCGTTCCCCATACCACCGCCGCCGTGACCATTAATGAAAGTGCCGATCCCAACGTTAAGCGGGATATTTTAACGGTTTTAAACCAGGTGATCCCCTGGCAGGCCGGCTACACCCATGTTGAGGGCAACTCCGCCGCGCATATCAAATCCACCCTTGTGGGGGCCTCCGAGTTGGTCGGTATTCAAGACGGTCGGCTGGTTCTGGGGACATGGCAGGGGATTTTCTTTTGCGAATTCGACGGTCCGCGCACCCGAAAAGTCCATCTCCGCTTTCTCCAGGGGTAAAGGGCCATGGTTTGCTTGTCGAGGCCGTAGAAGACTGCATATGAAAGATATCCACATCGCGGTCGTCATCTTCAGGTCCCGGACCGGTCAAATAGACCGTAATGTGGACCGCATGCTGCCCTGGGTCCGGTACGCGCGAAAACGGGGGGCCGCCATTGTGTGTTTCCCCGAGATGAATATCACCGGATATGGGCTTGATGAAAGGGTTCACCTTATCGCCCAATCGAATCCAGGCCGCATCACCCGACGGCTTCAGGACATGGCCAAAACTGAGGATGTGGTTATTCTTGCCGGTATGGCGGAAAGAGACCATAACGGCCGAATCTTCATCAGTCACCTGGTTGTGGAGCCCGATTCAGAGTGCGGTGGACCGCTCAAGACCTACCGCAAGACGCACCTTTCACCGCCCGAACAGGGCCTTTATACAAGGGGGGACAGCATCGCCTTATTTACGATGCGCGGGCTCTGTTTTGGTATCCAGCTCTGCTATGATGCCCACTTTCCCGAGTTGGCTTCCCGGATGGCTGTCAATGGCGCCGACGTCCTTTTCATGCCCCACGCATCCCCCCGGGGAACGCCTGGAGAAAAATATCAATCCTGGATGCGTCATCTCACCGCCCGCGCCTTCGATAACGGGTTGTATGTCCTAGCATGCAATGCGGTGGGATCCAGCGATACCGGGCTGGAATTCCCCGGGATTGCCGTCGGTATCGGGCCGTCGGGGAGAGTCGCCAAAAAGAACCTTGCCGGGGAAGAGGGCATCCTCATGCTGGAGCTGAAACAAGAAGAGCTTGAGCGTATACGCGGGCATCGAATGCGTTACTTTCTGCCTAACCGCAGAGAAAGGCTTTATTCCAGGCCAAACCGGCAGGCAAGCTAAACCGATGAATCTCTATTTTCAGGACATGTCGTGATCAAATCAATGAACATCGCCTGGTGGGTGCAACGATGGGGTGAATTGTGGCCAGAAAAAACCGCTATCATCTACGAGGGTAGAACGATCAGCTATCGTCACCTGCACCAACGTGCCGACCGGGCCAGTTGCTGGCTCCAGTCTCTGGGCATTGAAAAGGGTGACCGGGTGGCGGTGATGCTGAAAAACTGCCCGGAGTTCATTGACCTTTACCTGGCATGTTCCCGTCTGGGAGCCATTTTCGTCCCTGTCAATTTCCGCCTGGTGGGCCGCGAATTGCTCTACATCATTAAAAATTGCCGGCCTCGGCTGTTTTTATACGGTGATGAATTTTTAACAACCATTGAATCCTTTAACCTGACGCAATTCAGGCCGCCCATGATGCAAGCCACCGTGGGAAGCTTGGCTGACGATTCCCAGAATATCGATTATTTAGCCGAAATCGAGGATTTCAACGGGCAATCACCCTTTCTGACCAAATCATTGGGACCCGCCAATCCGGAAGAACCCCATGTCATCATGTATACCTCGGGCACCACGGGCAAGCCCAAGGGCGCGGTTCTCTCGCACCGCAAAACCTTTTTCAACTCGTTGAACGCCGATATCTTTTTCCGGCTTAATTTCGACGACATCATGCTGATCATCCTGCCGCTGTTCCATTCCGGGGGCCTTTTTATCCAAGCCTCTCCAAGTCTTTACAAGGGGGCCACCCTGATTGTGCATACCAAGTTCGATCCTTTGCGGACATATGAGCATATTATGAGGTTCGGTGTGACTAAATTTTTAGGGGTGCCGACCATATATCGGGCCCTTCTAAACGTATCCCCGGAAAAAAGAGGCCGGCTTTCATCCCTGAAGGTGTGTGCTATTGGTGGGGAAAAGACCACTGCTGAACTGCTGGCGCAGTGTAAGGACGCGGGTTTTCTTCCCCGCCAGATCATGGGCCAGACCGAAACCTCTATTCTGCTGTGGGCCTCGGAGGAGGACTTTATCCGTAAACCCGGTACCGTTGGCCGGCCGGTTTTTCATGCCGAAGTATCATTGGTGGACCGAGAAGGGCGGGCCGTCAAGCCGGGGCAGGTGGGTGAAATCGTTGTGCGGGGATCCATCATGATGAAAGAGTATTGGCAGGACCCCGTAAAAACCGAAGAGACCATAAAATATGGCTGGTTGCATACCGGGGACCTGGCTCGTCAGGATGAAGACGGATATTATTACCTGGTGGGCCGGGCTAAAAATATGTACATTTCCGGTGGAGAGAATGTGTATCCCGTGGAAGTGGAGCGCGTACTGGCGAACTGTCCCGGTGTACGTGAAGTCGCGGTTATCGGGGTTCCCGATCAAACTTGGGGTGAGGTGGGGGTGGCCTATATCATCCCTGAGCCCGGACAGCACTTGGACGCCCAAACCGTATTGGCCTTCTGCCGGGACCGCCTGTCACGCTATAAACACCCCAGACGGGTTGTTTTTTGCACCGATTTTCCGCGAACGTCACTGGGCAAGATCCGCAAGTCACTGCTTCACCATGGGAATCAACACACCCGCCCCGTGAATCCCTAATCCCTGATACACCCGCCTTCTACAGCCGGTCAATATCCCTGTGACGCACACTGATCGGCCGTTTTTGATCCCTGATGCGGTCATGAATATACTCCGCGATGGTAACCGAACGATGCCTACCCCCCGTACAACCCACCGCCAGGGTCAGGTATGCCTTGCCTTCTTTTTCGTAAAGCGGGATAAGGAAAGCCAGCAAATCGAGATACTTTTTTAAAAACAAACACGTTTGCTCCCCATCGAGTACAAATGCTTCCACAGCGGAGGCCTTTCCATCGAGCTTGCGCAACTCCGGAAGAAAATAGGGATTGGCCAAAAAGCGGACATCAATCACCAGGTCGGCCTCCTGGGGAACCCCGTACTTGAAGCCGAATGAGAGGATCTGAATGCCCATGGGAATGAAGATGTGACCTTTTTTGGCGATATCCTGGATGATGGCTTTTAGTTCATGAACCGTATAGTGAGTGGTATCGATGATTTTATCGGCCGTTTCCCGTATGTCTTTTAAAAGAACCGTCTCCTTGGTGATGCCATCCATGACGTTGTTGCTCTTTGAAAGGGGGTGATGGCGGCGGGTCTGGCTATAGCGCTGCAGAAGACGTTTTTTGTCAGCCTCAATGAAAATAATCTTAAAATGATATCCCTGGGATTTCAGCGTCGTTACCGTTTTGGTAAACAGGGGTAAAAACCCCTTTTCCCTCAGATCCATGACAAAGGCGAATCCCTTGGCTTCAAAATCCTTTTCAATGGGCAACTTCAGAAACTTCGGCAACAGGGCGACCGGCATGTTATCGACGCAGTAAAACCCCGAGTCTTCCAAGGCGGCCAGAGCAGTGCTCTTACCGGAACCCGAGTAACCGGTGATGACAATGAATTTCAGCGCTCTCATGGATCGGCAGGTCTCTATTCCCCTTCAAACTGAAGAATCGAAAAGGCATTTCGGTTGCCCAGCTTTTCTCTGCCTTTCAGATCGGGCAGTTCGATGACAAAGGCACATTCGACGATATCACCACCCAGCTTTTCCACCAAATTGGCAGCGGCGGCCACCGTTCCGCCCGTAGCGATCAAGTCATCGACAATGACCACGCGGTCTCCTCTTTGGATGGCATCTTCGTGGATTTCTACGGTTTCCTCCCCATACTCCAGGGAGTAAGATTCACCAATGGTTTGATAGGGCAGTTTGCCCTTCTTGCGCACCGGGACAAACCCCAAATTTAACTCATATGCCAGTACCGACCCAAAAAGAAACCCCCGGGCATCGATGCCCACGATACTGTCGATATCCTCACTATTATACCGATGATAAAAAATCGAGGAGATTCCCCTGAAGGCGACTGGATCCTGCAGCAAGGTGGTGATGTCTCTGAATATCACGCCTTCGATGGGCCAGTCGGGGATGGATCTTACCTTGCCGGTGATATACTCGCAGGTTTTTTTATAGTCAAAATCTTCGCTGAAAAGATGGCCCTTGCGGATATGCCGATTCATTTCTTGCTGGGATAGGCGGGTCACCGCCTCCATGATGATTTTCTTGACACGCTCAATGTTTTTCTCAAAAACGGCCAGGATGTCTTCCCAGGCCGGCATGACCTCCTCTTCCTTCCAGCAGTCATAGTCCGTGGACATAGCCACAACGGCATAGGGAATACCGGCCTCTTTCGCCAAAGCGGCTTCGGTGGCTACCGTCATGTTAATGATATCCGCGCCCCACTGGATAAACATATGCGATTCCGCCCGCGTCGAAAACCGCGGCCCTTCGATGGTTACCAGCGTTTTTTCCCGGTGAACCCGATAGTTCAGATCGGTGACAACGCCGAAAAGCAAATCGCTGAGAAAGGCATCGAACGGGTCTGCCATGACCTCATGGTGCATTCCATCTTGAAAATCATCGTAAAAAGTATTGAGACGGTGTTTTGTAAAGTCGATGAATTGGTTGGGAATAATAAAATCGCCCCGGTCGATTTCCTCTTTCAGGCTTCCACAGGCGTTGGTGGCGATGATGTGGGTGACCCCCAAATCCCTGAAAGCCTGTATATTGCCCCTGTAGTTGACATGGGTGGGGCTCAGATGATGGTCTGGGCCGTGGCGGGAGATGAAGACCACTTCAACGTTGTTTAGTTTTCCGGTGCTGAACGGGATGTCTCCATAGACGGTATTTTGGGTATGGGTTTCGAGATCTTCTATGATATCAGGATCATCCAGTCCTGATCCGCCGATAATGCCGATTTTCATACGCGTCTCCTTTCATTGGGTTTCAAGCCGGTCCCAACCACCGGGCATCTAGACACCAGGAATTGCCGGTTTGTCATCCGGCGGTTTCCGGAGGCGGACCCGGTGAATACAAATTTACGAATAGGTGGCGCTCGCTAGTTTACACCGATCTCGGCGAAAATTCCAGGGGAAATCAGACCTGACCCTTTCAGAGGATGTTTTCTTAGAAACAGATGGATTTTAGAGAGGCGGCCGGCGAACAAAAATGAGCATTAAAGCCGCTATCAAAAATAATCGGCGCTGTTTTGGGACAAGCAGGGATATTTCCAGTGAACCGCAAACCTGCGGTTTTATTTTATATACCCTGAGTGATTCGACACCTCCGTCCGAAAAACGGATCGCTTGGAGGCAATGACAAAAAGCCGGGAATTCCACCCGGCTTTCAGGACGTACACGATACTATTCTCACATCTGCAATGATTAGACCTTGATGAACGGCTTAATGGCTTCAAATAGCTTTTCCCCGATACCCTTAACCTCCATTAAATCTTCGATGTTCTTAAAGCCGCCGATTTTTTTGCGGTATTCGATGATCCTTTGGGCGATTTTATCTCCTATGCCCTTGAGGGTTTTCAAGGTGTCGATATCGGCCTTGTTGATGTTGACGATTTGAGCTGGGCTATCCTTTTCTTTAGTCTCCGCAGCAAAGGCGGATAACGTGCCGAAACAAAAGAA
>CAZWGD010000173.1:0-5692 GCA_964633235.1 uncultured Desulfobacteraceae bacterium
ATTATCATACCGGGACCATGACCAGGAATTCCAAGGCCCTGGATCTGGAAATGTCTGAAGGATTTCTTGAGATCAACCCGGCGGATGCCCGTGACCTTGACCTTGCGGAAGGTCAAAGGGCAAAGATCACTTCCCGCCGCGGTACCATTGAGGCGCGGGTCATGATTACCGAGCGGGTGGAGAAGGGCGTGGTGTTCATGCCCTTTCATTTCGAGGAGACCAACGTGAATAAATTGACGAACCCGGCCTATGATCCCATTGCTAAAATCCCGGAACTAAAAGTCTGCGCCGTGAAGCTGGAAAAAATCTAAGCCTGTACGTTTGTTTGTTAGCCGCCTGCTGCCAGCGCTTCAAAATTGAAGGAGCCATCATATGGACGCCCAACAGTATAAAAAAGCCATTCAGGATGCCATCGCCAGCGAGATTGAGGCCAAAGACTTTTATCTGGCAATTTCCGCAAGAATCCGGGATGAATACCTAAAAGAATTATTTCTGGGCTTTTCCAGGGAAGAGGCCAATCATGAGAAAATCCTTAAGGCCCTCTTTGAAAAAGGCAGCATCAAGCCCGCCACTTTTGACGGGACCCGGGATTTTGAGATTTCGGAAACCATCGCCCTGCCGGAGGTTTCCGAAGACATGGATATCAAGGATGCCATCGGCTTGGCCATGAAAAATGAAGAGATTGCCATGCAAAAATACCAGGTCCTGGCCGCCAACTGCCTTGATCCGGAACTCCGCTCCGTATTCGAGCGTCTGGCCGCCATGGAAAGGGATCACAAGTTCAAGATGGAAAATCATTTTGTAAAAGTAGCCTATCCCGAAATATGGTAGTACGCGTAAGCTTTGAGAAGAGATTAGGAGCATGAAAGTCAATCCGGATTTGATAGCCCCCTGCGGTCTTTATTGCGGTGTCTGCGCCGTGTATATCGCCCACCGTGACGATAATCAAAAATTTAAAGCAAGGCTGGCGGGGCTTTACAGGGGAGAGGTTTCCGGAAAGGGCGCCCTCCCTAACAGTGACACCCTCACGGCCGAAGATATAAAATGCCGTGGATGCCTTTCCGAGGAGCGGTTTTTACATTGCCAAAAGTGTGAGATCCGGGCCTGCACTCAAGCAAAAGGCTATACGGGATGCCACCAGTGCGATGCCTTCCCCTGCGGGCATATTGAAAACTTTCCGATGGCGGTTGGCAAAAAGGTTATTTTGCGGGCCATTCCTTACTGGCGGGAAGTCGGAACCGAAAAATGGGTTGCGGATGAAACGGCCCGCTACCATTGTCCTGAATGCGGGCAACGGGTTTTTCGAGGCGCGGTCAGGTGCAGGCGATGTGAAACCCAATTAGATCTAGACTAGCTCTAATGAGCAATACTTCAGGAAACCCAAGCATATGGCAAAAAATACCGAATTTTTTAAGGCCCACCGGTGTAATCAAGATATCAACCGAACCACGACCCTGGAATTGATCGGTGAAGAACCCCTTCTGATACGGATCGATGGGAAACCTTATTCGGTGGTCATGAGGACACCCGGAGAAGAGCTGCTTCACGCGGCGGGATTCTGCCTTGGGGAGGGGATTGCCGACACACCCAATGATTTTGCCACCATCGGATACTGTCAGGATCTGGATCCCAATGTCATCGATATCCACCTGACCCCTCAAAGGCGGGAAAAGGTTAAGGCCATACTGGAGCGTCGGGGGTTTGTCAGCCAGACCAGCTGCGGCATCTGCGGCAAGGAGATGATCAAGGATCTTGACCAAATCCTGAAGCCTGCGGATGACGGCTTCGAAGTGGGCCTTGAACGCATTTTTAAGTGCATTGCGACCCTTTCAAAAAATCAGCAGTACTATCAACGCACTAGAGGGTCGCATGCGGCCGTCCTTTTTAGCCGCCAGTTGAAAGTCATCGCCTTTGCCGAGGATGTAGGGCGCCACAATGCGTTGGACAAAACCATCGGGAAGGCCTTTATGGCCGGGGAACTGCCCAAGGCCCGCATCCTGGTGCTGTCTTCGAGAATCAGCTATGAACTGGTACAAAAGGCCGCTCGGGCGCGTCTCCCCATCATCATCAGCAACTCGCGACCGACCGCTCTGGCCGCCTCCATGGGCCGGGGCCTTAACATGACGCTGGCCTTTCCCGGAGACAAAGACGAACTGTTCATTGTTTGCGGTCCTGAGCGTATTTTGAAATAACGAAATCATAAGCTGGATAGATCCGGCGGTGATTATTGTGAGCACGAAAATGAATACCGGCTTAAGCACAAAGACAAGCCAGAGGAGGAAGTTTTGAAAATACTCACGACGGTAAAAAAAGTGGTTGATGTGGAATTGAACATGCACGTTCAAAACGGGGCTCTTGTCGAGGACGGCATGCAATATGTGATCAACGCCTGGGATGAAAGTGCGGTGGAAGCATCAGTCCGGCTTAAGGAAAATTACGGCGCCGAAACGACCCTGGTGAGTATCGGCGGCGGGGACAACACCGATATGATCCGCAGATGCTACGCCATGGGTATTGAAAAGGGACTGCATATCGAAGACCCTGCTCTGGAGAAGGCCGATGCATCCATCTTTGCCGGAGTGCTGCAGAAGGTATACGAGCAGGGGGGGTATGACCTGGTTATTACCGGGAAGCAGGCTCAAGATACGGATAGCGGCCAAACCGGAATTATTTTGGCCGAGTATCTGGGATTGCCCTGCGTCAGCAATGTGGTGGCCGTCGAAGTGGTGGATGATGGGCATATCAAGGTGTCCCGCTCGGGTGACGCCGGCACCGAAATTCTTGAAGTCGAGCTTCCTGCGGTTATCACCGTGGATGTGAGTATCAATGAGCCCCGCTTGCCCCAAATGCGCGGCATTATGATGGCCAAGAAAAAGAAGATCGAAGTCATGGATCTGGCGGCTTTGGGGACTTCTCCCGATGAAATCGGCTGCGCCGCGCCGCAGTCGGAAATCGTTGAATTCATGCCCACGGAAACGCGTCAGGGTGGACAAAAATTTGAAGGTGAGCCCGCCGACATCACGGCCCGGGTTGTGGGCCTGCTGGCTGACGAGGCAAAGGTGCTCTAAGAAAATCGCTCCCAAAATTATTCCGAATCGTAAGAGGAAAATAATATCATGGCCAAAGTACTCGTAATTGCAGACATTAAACAAGGTGAGTTGAAAAGCAGCACAACCGAGCTTCTATCAAAAGCCAAAGCGATGGGAGCCGAAACCGCAGTGGCGGCCATGGGCAGCAATATTGAGGCGCTGATCCCGGATTTGGCAAGTGCAGGCTCCGATACCCAGTATGTCGCCGACGACCCCAGCCTGGAGCTGTTTTCAGCCGCTCCCTATGCCGCCTGTGTCGTCGATGCCGCCGAGCAAAGCGGAGCGGACCTGATTTGGTTCGGCTTTTCCGAGAGCGGCAAGGCCTTGGCCCCCCGGGTGGCTGCACGTCTGAATGCCGCCTGTGCCACGGAACTTACGGATGTGCTCCTCGATGGAGATCAAATCGAAGTCATCAGACCCGCAATTACCAATAAGGTGCTGCAGCGCGTCAAGGTCAACACCGACCGCCTGGTGGCAGTTGTCAGGGCGGGGGCCTTCGAGGCGGTGGAAGAGATCTCTGGAACTGAAAACGTTGTCGAACTTTCCGTCCCGGATCCCGACCTCAAGGCCGTCATCAAGGACATCCTGTCGGATGCCGGGGGTGACATCGACCTGGCCGATGCCGATATTGTCGTCTCGGTGGGGCGCGGCGTCAGGGATCAGGCCGGTATCGACCTGGTGAAAGGCCTGGCCGACGATCTGAAAGCCGGTTTCGGATCTTCCCGCGCCATGGTGGACGGCGGTTTCATGCCCCACGGCAAGCAGGTGGGGCAGACCGGCAAAATCGTGGCTCCCTCTCTCTACATGGCCATCGGCATCTCCGGCGCCATCCAGCATCTGGCGGGAATGAACGGTTCAAAAGTGATCCTGGCCGTCAACAAGGACCCCGAAGCACCCATCTTCAACGTGGCGGACTACGGGATCGTGGGCGACTTGTTCGAGGTAATACCGCTCCTGCGGGAGGAGATTGCCAAAGTCAGGTAGGCGTATGGAGAGGTTCCAGGTTCACGGTTCAGGGTTCCAGGTTAAGGGGTTCACGGTGCTTAACATCTCTTGAACCTTGAACCTCGAACAACCACGAAAGGTAGCCATGAATCCCCTGCTGATGTTATTAGTGATTGTTATCGCTTTGGCGGTTTTCAGCCGTACGATGTGGTGCAAGCTAAAATTGCTCAAGGCTCTCCAACCCACCGACAGGACCGGTCATCTGGCTAAGCGACTGGCCAATATGATTACCCTGGCCATTGGCCAGAAACGACTGATCGGCAGGGCCCGCGAAAGAAGCTCGGGGGTTATGCACGCCCTCATTTTTTGGGGTTTCTGTGTTCTGCTGATTCGCAGCCTGACCCTGTACGGGGAGGGATTTCACGAAGGCTTCCACCTGCCGCTGCTAGGGGCTGATTATCTTCTGGGCTATCTCTATGTCTTCGTGAAAGATGTCATGGAAGGAATCGTCCTGGTGATAGTCCTCTATGCGGTTTTCCGCCGGGCGGTTCTCCAGCCGGAACGGCTGCACAACACGTGGGAAGCTTACCTGGTCCTGGGAATGATCGGGATATTGATGGTTTCCGACCTGTTGCTGGATGGCGCCCGCTACAATTTGGTTGCCCTGTACGGCAACCCCGGGGGTATCCACTACTTTAACAATCCGGCCTATGGCTCCGAATTTCTATGGACACCCGTAGCCGTGGGAGCGGCCAAGCTGATTTCGGGACTGAGCGCAGAGACCAACGCCGCCATCCTGACCGCTATGTTCTGGCTACACATCTGTACCCAGTTGACATTTTTGAATATTCTGCCGTTGGGCAAGCATTTTCATGTCATCACGTCACTGCCCAACGTTTTTCTAAAAAGCCTGGGCTACCCCCATGAGAAGACCAAAGTGCTGGACTTGGAAGATGAGGCCGCCTGGGAAGAGGAATCCCTTGGTCTCAACCATATCCATCAACTCAATTGGAAGCAGGGGCTGGATCTTTACACTTGTACCGAGTGCGGCCGTTGCAAGGAGGTGTGCCCGGCCCATGTCACCGACAAGCCGCTCAATTTGTATGACTTCAATGACAAGTTGAAAGTCGAGCTGCTGGCCAACGCGGACAACATTCTCAAAAGGGCGCAGTTGTCAGCTACCCTCCAGCAAAATGAGGATCCCGGGAAAACCGAGGAGATCAGGGAAAAGATGGCCGGGCTCAACAGCCCAGAGCAGCTGGTGGGCGACGTGATAGACGCGGATACCTTGTGGGCCTGTACCACCTGCCGCGCTTGCGAGGTCATTTGTCCGGTGACCATCGAGCATGTGCCCCGCATCATCGCCATGCGACAGGGACAGACCCTCATGGCCGAAACCTATCCCAAAGAACTGAACCCGGCGCTTAAGGGGTTGGAGCGCAACGGCAACCCTTGGGGCATTGGTTATGACAAGCGCGCCGATTGGGCCGACGGACTGGCAATTCCCCTGATGGCCGACAACCCGGGGGCGGAGTATCTGCTCTGGGTCGGTTGTGCCGGCTCCTTCGACGATCGCAGCAAAAAGGTCTCCGTCAGCCTGGCCAAGATATTGCAGCAGGCCGGTGTGGACTTCGCCATTTTAGGCAAGGAGGAAAAGT
>CAZWGD010000174.1:0-2050 GCA_964633235.1 uncultured Desulfobacteraceae bacterium
ACATACCCTGGGGATTTTACTGTCCTCAACGGCTATGGTGACATGCAACTGGTTTGTCTTTATTTGGGCGATCAGCCACAGCCAGATTCTACAAACCAGCCTGGGTTATTTCATAAGCCCAATGGTCAATGTGCTTCTGGGGATGATATTTCTCAAGGAACGCCTGAGGATCCTGCAGATTGTGGCCGTGGTTCTAGCATGTTCGGCCATGCTTTACCTAACAGCCGCATACGGTGAACTACCCTGGATAGCGCTTGCCCTGGCGTTCAGCTTCGGACTATACGGCTTTATCCGCAAGGTGGCGCCTGTGGGATCACTGGAAGGTCTCGCCGTGGAAACGCTGTTGCTTTTTCTCCCCGCAGTGCTCTATCTGTTCTACCTGGACCGCCGGGGCACGGGAGCACTTTTTCAAATAGGGCTGCGCATTGATCTGTTATTAATGGGAACTGCCTTGGTTACGGCCGTTCCCCTGTTGCTGTTTATTTTCGGTACCCGCCGATTACAGCTCACCACCATGGGTTTCTTGCAGTACATCACTCCAAGCTGCTCATTTCTGCTGGCGGTTTTTATCTATAATGAGCCCTTTCAGGCAGTCCAGCTACGGACCTTTATGATGGTATGGCTGGCCTTAATCATTTTTTCCAGCGATGCTTGGCGCCACTACAGGCATATCCGCCCCTAGGATTGTCTTTGGGATTGAGCCCGATTTGGGGTTGCCTTCTCTCCCTATTAAGGGGCAGGCAGCAAGGGTCGTAACCTGTAATTTCTGCCTACATTCTATACTTTCTTATAGACGCCCTTGCTAATGCTGGTAATTTTTCCCTGTTTTTTTAATTTGTATATGTTATTGGCGATCTTCTTCTTATCGAATCCGGTCTTTTTGGTGAGGGTTTCCATACCGACACCCTTCCGTGAACGGCTGATGATACCGTATACGGTTTCAATAGCGGTGGAATCCCTTTTTGTCTTCTTCTTCGCGGTGGCCTTTGGTTTGGGCTTAGGGGTGGGCTTCGGGGCCGGTTTGGCTTTTCGCCTCGGTTTCGGGGGCGCATCCTCCTTTACGAGGTTTTCGATCTGCCCGGCAATGGTCTCGATTCCCTTGGCTAGTGATTTCAGACCTTCTCCGATAGTCGAAATAACTTTCTCAATTTCTTTCACTTTTTTCCTCCTTTTTACATGAAGTACATGAATACACCTATAAATATGACTAGCGATTAAGCATTGTCAACAAAAAAATGCCCTGCGTGGTAGCTGTAGCATGCCCTCTTAAGGAACTTACTTTTGCATAGCAGAGATAATTTCTGCAGCGGTCTGCTTGATGTGGTCCATGTCACCCGGAGTAGGTTCCCATTCGGCGATACCCAGTTCAGGGGCGTCGACGGCCCGGGGGATGAGGTGAAGATGATAGTGCATTACCAGTTGGTTCACGGCCCGCCCATTAAGCTGCAATACGGCCATGCCTACGGGATTAAGCGCTTCCTTTATGGCAAGGGCTACTTTTTTTGACGCGCGGTGAAGTGCGGCAAGATCTTCAGAGGGGATCTCCCAGATGTTTTCGGCGTGGTTCTTAGGGATTAACAGGGTGTGGCCCCGGGTAAGCGGGTTGATATCTTCAAAAGCAAGCACACGGTCATCTTCATACACTTTGAAACTGGGTAGTTCACTCTTTACGATTTTACAAAAAATACAGTCCGCCATGACGACCTCCTTCGTTGTTAACCGGAAAATACAATAATTCAGTGGTATTGTCAAATTATCCTCTGATGTTGCTTTAAGCAGATAAAAGATCTACCGAGTTATGTGGCGCGTTACTTCTTTCCCTTCAGGTGGTGAATATCCTGACGTTGCGGCTCTTGAAAAAAGATGCTATGGGATGTCACCAATAAGAATCACAAATAAAATGTTGTTAACACCACTATTCCCATGGATCTAGCCCGAAAACGCATTCGTTATTTTGAAACCTACGAACAGCGCGAAGATGCTTTTAATAAGGATGTCGGCGCTCTGATACCCCCCCGTCACCACGGTCCGGGTCTATTCTGGGAGCAGT
>CAZWGD010000174.1:2060-5642 GCA_964633235.1 uncultured Desulfobacteraceae bacterium
TTTGGAGCAAGGACAACTCACGGCTATCCATACCCGCCGCCGGCTTTGTAACCAGCAATCCCCGGGACTGCCTGGCCTTTGGCACACCGTGGCAGGTACTGCAAGCAGCCGACCTATCCGGTTTATGTGGGCGTAGATCCGCGGCTGAAGGCTCGGTGGATTCAATAGTCGAGCAATTCGGTATGAGCGACAATCTGCATCAACCCATACGAACCCTTTCCGGGGGAGAAACCGTGAAACTCGCTCTGGCTAAAATGGCGCTGCTGGCCCCTGCAAGAGATAGGATCGTGATTGCCAGTCCCTTCAGCTGGCTTTCGTCGGACAACCGCACCTTCCTAGAACAGCTGGCAAGTATATGTCATGACAGCAGTGCGGCTTTAGAACTGCTAGCTCTCACGGGTGAAGATAATATTGACCCCATCCGTGAGTCCGATCTAGTCGAAGGGACAAGGCGTCACGGGATCCGGTTTTCGCTGTCTTTCAGGGATGTCTTTATTCAACTCGGCGCCTCGCTGCCCGCATTCAGAGCCCGCAAGACCCTCGCCCGGGTAGCGGGATCTTTAGGCGACCTATCTTCCCCCTGTCTTTTCGTAGGCCAAAACGGGCAGGGAAAAAGCCTGGTGGCCAAGGTTCTTTCCGGGGCCATTTCCTGTGACGGTCACGTCCATATTCAAGCCGGCGATAATACCGCACCCCCCAGGCTTCTGTTTCAGGATATCATGGTTCAGACCCTGTCACGGCCGTTTACCAAACTGTCCGCCTTCTCCCACCGTGGAAACGGTATACACCCTCACAGGTTGTTCTACCAGATTCGAGACCGGTATCATCAGGTAATGGAAAAGATCGGGGGAAGACTGCCGGATCAGGAATCACCGCATAATAGCGGAGATCATACGTTGCTCGACATCAAGATCATGCTTGCCGCCGCACGCCTCTGCGGCTCCCCCGGCATCCTGATTCTGGATGAACCGGATTGGGGGCTGTCCAGGAGCACGGCCATTGCCTTGGTGACAACCCTGATTGAGGTTTCCCATACCATGCATATACCGGTCATTTTAATTTCACATAAACCCTGGTGGCGGCCGCTGTCCGGCAGCCTGGTCCATGTTAGCAAATCAGGACTAGATAAAAGAGAGGGTGCCGTATGCCGGTTTACCATCGACCTCCACCGAGGAGAAGTGCGTTGACCGTCAACTGGAAGCTAAAATTCTTCCTGATCGTCCTGGCGGCGGTACCGGCCTTTACGGGATATCCGCTCAACCGGTTGGATACCGTCATCATACCGGGAATCACCTGGGGATGGATCTGTTATTTCTTGAGTGTACATATCATCGTACGGCTGGTGATCGGGAGCGGCATGTATGCGAATGTCATTTCAGCGGCCGCCCTGATCACCTTGCCGGTGGTTTTCGGCGGAGGTACCATCAGCTACCTTTTGCATCTAGGCGGGATTGAGTGGGTTAGGGGGCTGGAGGCTTCCGGCATCCATTATGTTTCGCTTTGTGTGACAATGCTGACGGTAATTCCTCTTGCCATCGGCGGCGTGGTTATGATACCGGTGCATACAATCGAAAAAAACATCTTGCGAGATAGGAGCGGGGTTACCAGAAAGAAAAGGTATCTGCTGATGTTTCTCAGGGTATTCAGCCATATTCTGTTTTTCGTGATTCCCAATATCCTGGAGGTTGTCAGGGAGGAAAGACCATTTTCATCTTTCCCGGAGGGTCTGCACCCATCGAATGACCAGGTGAAATACCGATCTGCTGCACATGTGTGCAAACACAAACTGGCCGTATTTCTGGAAATCATGACCTTTCTCAGCGTAGAAGCCATTTGCTCCGCCGTTCAGTATATCCCGTTCTGGGCAGTTGAAATCGCGCAATTGCCGGAAAAAGAACGATCCATCCAAAGGAGTCTCGAATGAAAAAACAAGACGATGTCAGCCAACTCATTACCATCGGAATCATCGCCGCCTATGCCACCCTGGCGTTTGTGGGTACTATAGTCATCCGCATACCTATCCCGGCCACGGGTGGTTATTTCAACCTTGGGGATACCTTTGTCATGGCCGCGGCGCTGATGCACGGTCCCCTTGTAGGGGGTGCCGTGGGACTGATTGGTCCCGCCCTGGCTGATGCCATCGGGTTCCCCCAATTCATCCTTGCCACGGCGGTTGTAAAAGGGATCGAGGGCTGTGCGGTAGGACTTATCGGAGCCCAGAATAAAACGCGTTCTTTATTCCCGCCTTTTCTAGCCCTTTTTGTGGGTATCATCATTCTGGTCTCCGGCTATTATATTTTTGAAGCCTTGGTTTATCCCTACCTGGCCAAAAGCGTCCCTTTTTATGGGGTAACAGATGCTGCGGCGGCCTTGGCCGAAATCGTTCCCAACTTGATCCAGGGAGCCCTAAGCGCGTTCATCGCCTTTGGAATTTGGCGGGTGTTTGGACAAAAAAGAAAACGGCAGTTGTTTGATTAACCGATGACCTTTACGAGGGATGAGGCCGGTAATATGCGCACCTTTTTTCGTAATCCGGGCAGTTCCTGGTGGATGATGTCATGGGTGATCCGGTGCGGGTGCCCGATACCAATGGCCGTCCCTTTTTCATAGGCCACATGAACAAGGCGCTGAAGCTCTTTGCGAATGGCATCGGGAGCAAGGGTATGATCCAAAAAGACGCTGCGTTCACCGAATTTGACCTTTAAAAGCTTGGCGGATGATCTGGCCATGGTTTTAGCGGTGGTCCGGCTGTCGATAAAAAAAAGCTTTCTTTTTTTGAGGACCGTAAAGACCTGATTCATTCTTTCCGATTCCGTCGTCATCCTGGAGCCCATATGGTTGTTCACGCCAACGATATCCGGGATGCTGTCCAGGTCACGGTTTAGCTGCCTGATAAGCTGGTCGGGAGTCATGGAAGTCAGCAACGCACCGGAGCCTGGATCAACCCTTGGATATTCAAAGGGTTCCATGGGTAAATGAAGCATGATTTCTGCCCCCCGGCGGCGTCCATAGGAGGCTATCTCCCGGCCGAAGGGGCTAAAGGGCAACACGGAAAGGGTAAGTCCCGCATGCAGATTGATAAACCGCCGAGCAATTTTCTGATTATACCCCAGATCATCGATAATGATGGCAATCCGAGGTAATCCGTTATCCCGGGGTGGTTTTTTTTTGAAAGTAAGGGGTTTCCCCTTTTTGGGAGTTTCCTTGGGGTAGATCTCGAACGTGGACACTGCGGGTTTGGGCGGTGAGGGTCTTTTTTTGGTATCTGTGACGGTTTTAGTTTGGACCGCTTTGCCGGACGGGACAGGCGTCTCAGGCTGCAGCAGGCGGTGTACAAAAAGACCGACCACTGCCACGGCGACCGTCAATAGCAGCAACCGGGCCCAGAGTATTGAGAGGCGGCTTCTTAAAAGCCCTTTTTTACCTCTCTTCGGCGATCGTTTACCTTTTTTCTTTCGTTTTTTAGGTCTGGTTTTTGCCAAAACAGCATTCTTCTTTTAGGGCTAAGGGCTCGCGCAGGTAAGCGTAGACTCCGAAAACAGGTTCACATTTTTAGCGCCGATCATCCCGCCCGGCTAGGCT
>CAZWGD010000175.1:0-5629 GCA_964633235.1 uncultured Desulfobacteraceae bacterium
TCGATAACGGACCGGCCGCTTCCGTGGTCGGCGCTGTTGTCTGAGCCCCTCTTGTTAAATGGAATCAGCTCCCGGAAGTATCTGTCAATTTCGGGGTATTTTTTCCGCCCCTTTTTTTTCGCCCACACCAGGATGTTGTTAGCCGTTGTCAGGTTGTTGGGATCCGGGTAGCGCGTCTGAAGCTCATGACTTCCGGCCCGGATTTTCTGAATCACGGGGGGAATAATCGTCGATTCGGGACCGGTCTGCTTGATGCCGCTCAGGTAAGTCCCGGCGGCAACATTTAAGGCGGCTTCCTGGGTAAAATAGGTATCATACCACATCAGGTTTTTTTCCAGCACATCCTCGAGCAAAGACACCCACCGCCGCCCGTCTTCATGGCTGCGCGCCGTGGTATGCTTTAGATAGGTGACAATGGCCATCTGCAGGGCGAAAGAAGGCATTTGATAGGGGGCCACGCCCTTTCTCAGGTGATTGAATCGAGAAAATATCTGCTCCAGCCCCTGGAGGCTGGCGTTAAAATAATGATGGGGATACCCATGATAGGCAAAGACAAAATTACACTCGTGATAGATATAGCCACCGTCTTTAAGCACCTCGTAAATAGATTGCGCCGCGTCAAACGGCCGCCGCAGATGCTCCACCACCGCCAGGGAGAAGATAAAATCGATACTTCCAGGAAGAAACGGCAGGTGGTGCGCATCGGCGACGATATCGACGTGGGGGGTGAGGGTGATATCCAGGCGGATCAGCCGGGGATCGTCCAAGGCCAAATTTCCCGAGCCCAGGCACAGCATGACATGGTTGCCGAGCAGGGACTGCATGATGATCCGATGCACCCATGGGTAGAAATCCGTCTGGGTCACCGGGTCGGCATCGTGGGTAATGTCGGGAACGCTCCCGCCGGGAATCATCACGGGAACATCGTTGATAATCGGGTAGGACTGGTCACATGTCGTGCAACACAGTTTATTTCCCTGCCGCGACACGCGCACCTTACATATCGGGCAAGCAAGGATATCATATAGGCTCATGGCGGTAGTATGGCTTTCAGATTCATCTTCCTCGACCCTTAACAGCCGCGGGGTTTCCCTGCCGCCGCTATCCCGTTCACCTTCCGTGCGGCACTTTCTTTCGACTGATCATGTTTGGCCCTCCAAGTCAACCCCTGTTTCCGGAGTTTATGCTGAATTTTACAAATATATAGAAAAAAAGTGGTTATTCCCATATGGTAAAGTTTTCCATGGTTTGGCGGAGGCCGAAATTCAAATCGTGATCGCTTTCTCTGTAAGTCAGCCAAACAAATACCACGCATAAAAAATAGAGGAGAGCTCATGGGTAAAAAGCTAATACTATTAAGTATCACCTTGAATTTTCTTGGAGCCTTTTTGACTTTTTTCTATTTTAATTATATCAACCCCAGCTTTCATGGTCAGCCGTACCTACCCCATACGCAAGCCTATCTTATTCTGGCTATTGGAACCGGCGTTGTATTCGGGGTTTTTTACACGCTTTTTAGAAAATGGGCCGCCTTAATGATTCGTGTAGCCGACGGCGAAAAATGCATTGATGATTTAGACAGAATATCCGCCAATAGGCTGAAAAGGCAGGCCATTCAGTTTCCTCCTTTTTATGCCGCGTTTACTTTTACAGCCTGGATTCTTGCCGGATTTATTTTTGGTTTTCTCGAACCGGTCTTCTCCCAGATTTTTCTTGGTGCTGAACCCAGGGGGCTTATCGAATGCGTTAGAACGTTTTTCGGCATCACCGTGGTGGGAGGTACCATCGCCGCTCTGATAATCTATTTCGCAGTGGAGAACATATGGCGTAAGAAAATCGATAGATTCTTTCCAGAAGGCGATTTGAGCAGGATAAAGGGGGCTTTCAGGCTGAGCGTCAAAATGCGTCTCATCGTGGTTTTTCTGATGATCAGTCTGTTTCCGCTTCCGATTCTGGCAGTTACCGCTTATACGAAAGCACAAGCGATGCACACAGCGGATGCCATCACACGCACCCAGATAATGTCATCCTTGTTAATTGAAATCGTTTTTATTACCGCCATCTGTGTGGCCGTTTCTATGCTATTGTCCATTTTTGTCTCAAGAAGTGTTTCGACTCCCTTGCGAGATTTGGAAAGTGCCATGAAGGATGTTGGAAAAGGGAATTTGGATGCTCAGGTGGGAATTGTCTCAAACGATGAAATAGGATCTGTGTCCCAGGGCTTCAATCATATGGTTCGGGAGCTGGAAGAATCTCAGGCGATAAAGGAATCTTTTGGAAAATACGTCAGCCAGGAAATACGGGATGAAATTTTAGCCGGGAGAGTATCTTTGGACGGGGAGATGAAAAGAGCCACCATGTTGTTTTCAGATTTACGCAATTTCACCCCCTTTGTTGAATCCACCCACCCCAAGCAGGTAGTCACCATCATGAACCAGTATTTTTCCGAAATGACCGAAGCAATCAAAGAAAACCGGGGACTGGTTCTTCATTTTGTTGGTGATGCCATTGTGGCAGTATTTGGAGCGCCCGTGAGCTACGATGATCATCCGGACACGGCGGTGGAGGCTGCTTTGGAAATGCGCCGCCGGATCTTATTATTGAATGAAAATATTAAGGAACAGGGTTTTAACCCGTTGAGTCACGGGATAGGCATTCATACCGGAGCAGTGCTTGCCGGTAATATCGGGAGCAAAGACAGGGCGTCATATACGCTGATTGGTGATGCCATGAATTTGACCTCAAGGATCGAAGGACTGACCAAGAAATTTTTATGTGACATCATTCTCAGTCAAACAACTTATAACCTGCTCACCGGTAATTTCCTCACTAAAAATCTTTCCTCGGTGACGGTAAAGGGTAAAAAGCAGGAGATTATGATTTATCAACTTTTGGGTCACGCTTGAATAACGGAATGATATTAAACCCAAGCTACGCCATCAACCCGTAGTCGACTCTTCAAGGTACCGGCGTACCTCGGTCATACCTTCAACCCCGTAACCTTTACGTTCGGCGTGGCCATCGATAATATCGGCCGCTAACCGATTCAATTCGGCCTGTTTCCGATTGACACGGGTGCGGAATCCCAGATAGAAGGGGCCAAGGCTGATCGGCTCCCCCTGGTAGGTGTCATGGATCACGGTTCTGGGATGGGCGTAAAGCCAGCGTACCTGCATGTTGACCAGGGATCCAGCCGGCATCCTTATTAGAAACCGGTCAAGATCCTGTATATCCGACGAAGTCAAATTGTCCCAGCCGAGAATCACATTAGCGTTGACCCGAATACGATAGTCCCGGCAGACATGCAGAAAAGCATCCATTTCCCGCGTCTCGAATCCCTTGTTGATGAAATCGAGCATGTGGTGGGAGGGAAACTCCATACCGATACCTATCATCATCTCGGGGAGGTCTCCCTCTAGCCTTTCGACCACTTCTTTTAAAGCCTGGGTTTCCGGTTGACCCGGCCGCATGAAGAGGCGGTAGTCGAGACGGTTATCGCGCGGCAGAACCGGTAACAGGGCCCTGAGATGGCGGGCGGATACCGAGCCGGTGTTGAGACGGACCAATTTTCGTCCGGGATGGTCAAGTTGGCGGAATTCAAGACCGTAATGCTCTCGATGCCGGAATAGGTTCCGGGCATGCAGAGCGATATTACAGTAGATGCATTTGCGCCAGAAGCAGCCGTTGTCCAAGGTGTAAGAAAAGTACACTGGACTGTCAAGAGGCACCGCATCCGGCAGGACCAAATCCCAGGGTTGGGAGAAGTTTGGGATGCCGAACCAGTCTTCGACGCTTTTGCCGGTAATGGTAAGGTTCGGCGGCACTGCCGAGGGGTCCTGGATATCGATGTAAAGAGGGGACCAACCGCCCCGGTGGTCGCTTCGCTCAGCTGCCACGGGGCCGCCCACCACGAACTCGACCTCCGGGTATTGCCGGGCCCACACAAATGCCTGGTAGAGGTGATTGACGTAGACGGCAGACACGAAAACGCGGCCCTTGGCAATGGGCAGGGGGCGTTTTTCGTAAATTTTTTCATCCTCCCAGGCAGCGGAGCTGGACGTGTGTTCCTGCCAGAAGAAGTCCCCGTGTTGACGGCAGAGTGCATTAACGTCGGAAAAACCATTACATAAATCGTAGTATCGGTCTTTGATCAAGCTGAAAAACTGGACAAACAGCGTATCGTTCATAAAAACAGCCTCGAATTTGGAATCCCTCTATCCTGGAAAAACCTCTATCCTGGAAAAACCTCTATGAAATTTTTATATCAAATGATTCTCAATCACCTTCGCTCCACTATTCCTGATGATGCGCCTTGGACCCAGCCGGCAAGAATCTTCCGGTCATCCTGGTCAATATACGTGATCCGGAGGACGTAGGTGGTCCGATACGGCATTTTTTCAACGCGGACGATTTTGGCATAAATATCACTGAAACAGTGCACGTCGGTGCAGAAGGCGATTTGCATTTTAATATCGGTTAACGGAAGCAATTCCTGTTTGAATGTGACCGTAATATGATTTTCATTGATGCAGATGGTTTCTCCCTCAATGGGATCGGGCATGACCACTTTTTCCGTTACGATCCAGCATCGAAACGGAAGCTCAATCGCCGTGTTGTCATCCGTCGGGTTGTTACCATCGATAGCAAGGTTGTACGGAGGGCCGATGCGCAATACAGGATAGCTGACCAGCGGTTTTCGGATGCCTTTCATCATTATGCTGACCGGTGGGTCGCTCTCTATGAGATCCTTGACTAGGTTATAGGTAGTTTCTCCAATCACTACCTGTTCGCCGGTGGTCTGGGATTCCAGGCGGGAAGCGACGTTCACGGTCGCCCCGATCACACTGTACTTCATGCGTATTTCCGAACCGATATTGCCCATGATCACCGGTCCCGTTTCGATCCCGATGCCCATTTCTAGAAGAGGTTCGCCTTCCCGTATCGCTTCCCGATTGAACACTTGAAGTGCCTTCTGCATGGCGATCGCGCAGGCTACGGCACGGGCGGGGTCATCGTCGTGTTTGTCATGAGTGCCGAAGACAGCCAGGATGGCATCCCCAATAAAGTCATCGATGATCCCATCGTATGCGTGGATTACCGCGGACATCCGATCGAGGTATCGATTGAGCAAGCGAACGAGATCTTCGGGTTCCCGGGTTTCGGAAAGGCCGGTAAACCCCCTTAAATCGGACATGAGGACTGTAGCCGTTTCGCGTCGGCCACCGATCTTTCGCCCCTGCGGGGATTCCAGAATTTCATCCACGACAGTTTTAGGCATGTAGCGCCCAAAGGTATCACGGGTAAAATCGGCCTGTTTCAGACGTTCTCCGGATACTTTCAGGATCGATTCAAGCATCCGTGATCGCGTGGCCACAATCTCCTCTATTTCCCAAGGGGTGCCTTCGGCCAATGACATGAATCTGCCTTTTGATCCGTCTTCCAGGAGTCGGCGATTCGATGTGGCAATGGTTTCCAAAGGCGTGATGATTTTTTTATCTAAAAACCGCCGAAGCGTCAGCATCATGAAGGTCAGAATAATTGTGATCAGGATAATGATCCGTGCGGCGTACCAGAAGAGGTTGGTGAGGTTATGGCCTTCGGAGAAATAACGGGCACCCAGTGACCAGAC
>CAZWGD010000176.1:0-5619 GCA_964633235.1 uncultured Desulfobacteraceae bacterium
TTATTCACCCCTGATAGCCGACGCGGTCACCCGCTGCCAAAACGGTGAACCGGTCCTTTTTTACACCTGGACCCCCAACTGGACAACGGGGAAATTGGTGCCCGGCAGAGACGTTGTCTGGGTAGAGGTCCCCTTTCCCAGTTTACCCGCGGGGCAGAAACATCTAGAAAAAGAAATCGCAGTCAAGGGAATCCCCGGTTGTGCCACCGACCCTTGTTCGATGGGTTTTCCACCCAGCGATATCCGGGTGGTCGCCAACTCGGCGTTCCTGGTGAAAAATCCGGCCGTCAGGCGCCTGGCTCAGGTGGTCAAGATCCCCCTTGAAGATATCGACGCCCAAAACGCCAGGATGATTGACGGAGAGGACGATAATGAAGACATTTATCGCCACGCCCTGGAGTGGATCCATAAAAACCGCAGTCAAGTGGATCAGTGGCTGAAAACGGCCAACGCCGGTGTGTCACTGCCAGAAAGAGATACCGCCGCGGCAGCCACAACCCGCGTTAAAGAGGAAGCCCGGGCGTTGCGCGTGGCCATTAAGCGCCTGGAACCGTTTGTCATCTACCGGGATAGACGCTACAGCGGCTTCAGCCTTGAACTGTGGGAACGAATTGCCGCCGATCTGGGTGTCCCCTATGAACTTTACAGTGTCAATACAACCGCAAAGCTTCTTGATGAGGTCAAACGCGGCGCCGCCGATATCGCCGTCGCCGGTATTGGGATCACCTCCAAGCGCGAACAGGATCTGGACTTTTCCCACCCCTTCTTCGAGTCCGGTCTTCAAATCATGGTTGCGGAGGATTTTGATGCGCCCCTGGGGATCATACTAACCAAGGTCTTCTCAATTCTCCTCTCACCCGGACTGATCTACGGTATCGGCGTTTTCATCATCGTCATCTTAACGGCCGCCCATATTATCTGGCTTTTGGAGCGGCGTCATAACCCCCAGTTTTCAAAGGGCTATTTAAACGGTCTTTGGCAATCCATCTGGTGGGCTGTGGTTACCGTGACCACGGTCGGCTATGGAGACAAGACGCCAAAGGGAGGGATGGGCCGCTTATTCGGACTCTTTTGGATATTGGCGGGTTATTTTGTCTTTGCCTATTTCACGGCCAGTGTGACCACCACTTTCACCCTCCGGGAACTGCGGGGGGCCATCAACGGGCCCGAAGACCTCTTCGGGAAGCAAGTGGCCACCGTGGAAAGAAGTCCCGCGGCGGAGTACCTGGTTACACAGGGAATGGAAGCCGTCACCCTGGACGATATCGAGAACGCCTATCATCTTCTGGAGGGGGGCAAGGTTGACGCCGTGATCTATGACGCCCCCGTGCTTCAGCATTATGCCTTAACAAAAGGCCAGGGAAGGGTGAAGGTCGTGGGTCTTACTTTTCAACGGCAGTTTTACGGAATAGCACTCCAGGTGGATAGCCCCCTAAGGGAAAAGATCAACATCGCCCTCTTAAGACTCGTGGAGAAAGGCGCCTATAAAAAAATACATGACAAGTGGTTTGGATCGTAAGGGTTTGCCTTTATTGTGTACCATTCCTGCGTGTCAGGTGATGTTTAAAGCGTGTAGAACCGGCATGGATTCGGTGAAGTCCGGCGATTACATCAGCCGGATCGTAAAGGGAGAAAACCCATGGAAATTTCAGTCAACGGCCTGCGGGTGGTGATCACCGCCGCAGCCTCCGGCATCGGTCTGGCCATGGCGGAGGCTTTCATGGTCAACGGTGCCGGGGTGCATATTTGTGACCTTGAATCCGATAAGCTGCGGGAATGCCGCCGAGCCCTGCCGGGAATCGGTACTACAACGGCGGATGTGGCCGATCCGAGCCAGGTGGACCGGCTGTTCCAGGATGCAGTGACGCATCTCGGCGGAGTCGATGTTCTGGTAAACAACGCCGGTATTGCCGGGCCCACGGCGATGGTGGAGGCCGTTACACCGGCGGATTGGGATCGTACCATGGCGGTGAACATCAACGCCCAATTCTACTGTGCACGGCGGGCCGTGCCCATGATCAAGGCCGCCGGTGGAGGGTCCATCGTCAACATGTCCTCATCAGCCGGCATATTAGGATATCCACTGCGGTCGCCCTATGCCGCTTCCAAGTGGGCGGTGATCGGGCTGACCAAAACCATGGCCATGGAGCTGGGCGAATACGGCATTCGCGTCAATGCCATCTGCCCTAATGCCGTGGAGGGTCCCCGCATGGAGGCCGTGATCGCCGCCGAGGCGCGCGCTAAAGGGGTGTCGGAAGAATCGGTTCATGCCGACCTGGTACGCAACGTCTCCATGCACACCTTCGTCACCGTGGCCGATGTCGCCGATCTGGTCCTTTTTATCTGTTCCCCTTCCGGCGGGAAAATCACCGGCCAGGCCTTGAGTGTGGATGGTTTTACCGAAACCCTGCGATAGCTCAGGGTTGATTACAGAACCAGAGGGGGACGCCGCATTGCGGGCCATGAAGAGCGGTCCAGGGTATCGGTTTAACCGGGATCGACCGTACCCGGAAATCTTCCCGGGCCTCTAACGACCGCGTGCCCCGGCTTTCCCAGTTGCCTGTGAAAGCGTCGGTCTTTCAGGTAAACACCCGCGAGAGGCGCTCGACACCTTCCACCAATTGGTTTTCGGCATAATACGCAAAACAGAGCCGCAGGTAGCTACGCAGCCCCCCAGCGCTCGAAAACCTGATGCCGGGTTGAAAACCCACCTGATATTTGCGGGCATCGGCCAGCAGAAATTCCCCATCCGTACCCGCAGGCAAACAAGACCAGATAAAATAGCCTCCCGATGGATGGGTAAACTCCAGGGCAGGGATCTGACGCCGTAGCGACCCGCTCAGGACGGTCATGCGGTGGCGGTAGGTTTCTTTAAGAAAATCCAGGAAATCCTTTTGCAGGCCCAGGTCCAACAAGCTGTTTACAATTCCGGAAACAAAGGGATTCAGGCCCCCGCCGCTGACAAGATAACCGCATCTGCTAAACGGCTCCAATACCGAGGGCTTGGCATGCATCCACCCCAACCGCAACCCCGGCGCAAGAATTTTAGAGAATGATCCCAGGGAAATCACCTGTGCCGAGGTATCGAGATAGGCCATGGGAACCGGTGGAGCGCCCCCATAGGCCAGCATTTGATAGACTTCATCAGCCACAATCAAAAAGCCATACGCTTCGGCCAGGCGGACGAGGGCCTCACGTCGCTTTGCAGATAAGGTCACCCCGGTCGGATTGTGAAAAACCGGTATGGTATAAATAAAGGCCGGCCGGTGCTCGGCCACAATTTCCTCCAAAGCATCGATCATCAGGCCGTTTGCATCCATGGGCGCACTGACGACCTTCAGGTTACGATCGGCAAAGATGCGCAACGCCAGAAAGTAGGAGGGTTCTTCTACGATCACCACATCACCCGGCCGGGTATGCAGGGTGCATATATGGTCCAGGGCCTGGGAAATTCCGGCGGTGATGAACAGTTGATCCGGCTCCACGGGCTTCCCGTATTCCGTACTTAAAAAGCGGGCCAGGGAGTTCCTGAAGGTTTGGCTGCCCTGCTGCATACCGTACTGCAATATGTGGTGGTCTGACTGCCGGAAGCAGTGGTCGGCGGCCGCCTCCATGTGCTTAAGCGGAAGAATGTCTACTTGCGGCTGACCGATACCGAAATCGATCCATCCTTCCGGAACCTCAACTTGAGCGATTTGAACCTCAGCCATGGGTCCTCCTATGGGTGTAAGGGATGGTGTTTATCATCAGATATAGTGCAAGTCGCGGGTGGATGCAAAGATTTCCCGAAGGGCAAACAAAGTAAGATTTTTATTTGGCATATTTGGTTCATAGTAGTATTGTGGGCACGTCGTTGAAGGGCAGTTTTATCCCACGAATTTCAGAAGCCAAAATGAGTTTCTCGTTTTGTTTACATATAGTTGGCGTCGAAACCAATCCCATGTATGAGGAGGTATATTGAAAATGGCCGATGATCATGACGCACAAGTCGCGCAGGCTGAGCGGGAAATTGAAAAGCTTTTACATCAACTTCCCCATCCGATCCCCGTATATCTGTTCGTCCAACCGGGCGTCAATGACGTGTTCAACGATGCCGCCCGGCAGGGATTGCGCTTTTTCAGACAGTTGACGGATAAGATCACTCTCAAAGAGTATGATCTGAACCATGAATTGGCCCGCCAGGGGGAGATTCACGCTTCACCCACCATGGTGCTGGCGGCGGACACCTATAACATTCGATGGCTGGGGGCGCCATTGGGTGAAGAGGGGCGCATCTTTCTGGAAGCCCTGATCATGATTGGAACGCGGGAGAGCCGGTTGTCCGGGCAGTCTCTGCGGATCATCAAGGGATTAGATACCCCCCGGCAGATCAAGATATTCGTCAGTTCCTCCTGTCCCTACTGTCCCCAACAGGCTCAAAATGCACTCAAGGCCGCCATTGAGAGACCCGATCTGGTCTCGCTGGAAATTATCGACATTCAGGCTAATCCCGAACTGGCTGAAAAATATGCGGCCCAATCCGTTCCCCAAACCTATGCCAACGACATCCTGATTGCCCAGGGCGCCCAGACCGAAGAACTTTTCATCCTGTCATTGGATAAAATGGAACAGCAGACGGTTTTTATTCCGGATAGCCGGGAGGCGGAGGTTGAAACCGATGTGGTGATTGTCGGCGGCGGGCCTGCGGGTTTGAGCGCGGGGATTTACGCCGCCAGAAGCGGGCTCAAGACGGTGGTTGTGGAAAAAGGTGTTCTGGGCGGGCAGGTAGCCCTGACACCGGTGGTGGAAAACTATCCCGGCCTGAAGCAGGTGGGCGGCAAGACCCTGGTTGATATCATGGTAACCCACGCCCTGGAGTATGTCCAAATTTTTCCGGGTGAGGAGGTCATCGACGTTCAACCCGCTGAAACCACAAAGGTTAAGACCAGCCGGCGGACATTTCATACCCGCTCCGTTCTCCTGGCCACCGGAGCCTCCCACCGTCACCTGGATGTTCCCGGGGAAAACAGGCTTGGCGGTCATGGGGTCAGCTACTGTGCCACATGTGACGGCGCTCTTTTCAAGGGCCGCGGGGTCATCGTCGTGGGCGGGGGCAACAGCGCGGCCACGGAAGCCCTTTATTTGAAGAATATCGGTGTGGATGTCACCATGGTACACCGGCGCGGCATGCTTAAAGCCCAGGATGCCCTGGTAAAGAACCTGCTTCAGAACGATATCCCCATTTTATACAACACGGAAGTGCGCGAAATTCAAGGCAGGCACAATGTTGAACGCGTGATCCTGTATGACAAGGACAATAATGAAACCACCTCGAAAGACACGGACGGGGTCTTTTTGGCCATTGGGTACGATCCCACCAATGCCCTGGCCCGGAAATTGGGAATTGAATTGTCTGATGCGGGCTTTATCCGCCACGAAAACTATCGCACCAATATTCCCGGTATCTATACGGCCGGCGATGTGGCGGGCGGTTTCAAGCAAATCGTTACCGCAGCCGGTCATGGAGCCGGAGCGGCCATCGTCATCTTCGAGGATCTGATCAATCCCTACTGGAAATAGGGTGCCTGGCGATTACCAGCCACCGCCGCCCCTACCGCCCCCGCCCCCACCGGAGAATCC
>CAZWGD010000177.1:0-5607 GCA_964633235.1 uncultured Desulfobacteraceae bacterium
TAAGCATGGAATTGATTACCTCAAAAGCTTGAATCGATTTTTCATGCAGGGTGACTGCTTCCACGGGGGGTTCTCCGACCCAGAAACTTCGGGCTATATTGCAATGATACCGGTTATAAACACCACATAGGTCAATGTTCACTCATTCTCCCATTTGTATTTTCTTTCGACTGGAGAGCGGGTGTAGACAATTCGATCTGAATCCCGACATAACGGGAGGAAGGATGGCAGGAAATTCGCCTCCTGCCCTGCTCATGGCACCGATGAATTCTCCAAACACTTCCAGTTCGGTCACCCCGGGTTTGATAGCTTCTTTCGCTGCTGCCATCCCGATATCTGCGATTCTTGCAGCTTCGAGTATTGAATCCATTTCCAGAGAAGACTTTTTCCTTCTGACCTCACGACCAATATCAGTTCCATCCACGACATTCATTCCCGCCGATTCAAAGCCTTCACGATATTGACCAGATACGATCGGGTTGGGTCGATAATTATAGAGTTCAAGGCCGACTGTTCCTTTGAGCCATCCTTCCGATTTAAGCTCCTTGAGGATAAAAGAGATTCCGTCACGACGGGATTCAAGCGGAAAAATCCTGACATCATTTGATATGGTCCCGATCGCCGTCAACATCGCCTCGCTAGGAGTTTCAAAATGGATGTAATCGTCGTGATCAACGTGAACAGCAATTCCACTGGTAGGTGGGAAGGGTCTGCCACTTTGTGCTTGGTACCATTCACATTGGAATCCGCTGACATAATACAGACTCTCAGGTGATGTCAGGAAAAGCAGGTCTACTCCATTATTTTCCATGCGATGCCTGATACGATGAAATCGTTGCTTGTACTCTTCATCAGGAAATAGAGTTTCTTTGTGTTGGCGTGCATCGGCCAAAGCGGCCTCAAAATTGGCTTTCATTGTGGATTCCTGTCGGTGGTTACAAGGTTGTTATTGTATACTTTAAAACTTATCAAATAGTCAGCAAAGATCAATCATTTCTTGTATAGAATAGAGGGGATCTCTTTCAAAGTTTTGGATCAGCTCATTTATTAACGGGTCATACAAATTGGGAGGAATATCGTGTCCCATATTCTCAAACCATTTCGTTTTGGCATTAGGGAGGACTGAAGCCAATTTCTTGCTGTGGCCAATGGGAACAAAGGGGTCATTTAATCCGTGAACGATCAATGAGGGGATTGCCAATTTCTTTAGCTGTTCATAGCGGGAACCCGATCGACGAACAGCTTCCTCATGTTGACCGGAAACATGCGGGTTATACCCATTCCTTTTCCTCAAATTGTACAATACCTGTTCGGCCGTCCCTTGGACATCAATGTCGTAATCCGCATGCCCGCGAAGTACTATCCTAGCGGCCACATGTAATTTGATCGTATTTCTCTCTGTTGAAAATATTCCATATTTGAGTCCAATTCGTATCAGGTCAAATGTTGTTTTCAGCGATATCCCTTTTATATCCTCATCGACGATATTTCCCGACGACATTAAGGACGTTAAGGTCAGCGTATGTTTTGGAAAATGGATGGCAAACTCTTGCGCTACCATTCCTCCCATAGAAACACCGACCAAATGAGCTTTCTCTATATTCAACTTGTCGAGGATGAGTTTTGCATCTGAAGCTAAATCTGCAAGGGAATAGGGGAATTGCTTCCAGTCCGGCATCCAATCGGACATTCCAGTCCCTCTGTAGTCATATCGGATGACTTGGTATCCGGAATCAACCAGTAAATCAATAAATCGCTGTGGCCAACCAAAGGCATCATTCGCGATCCCCATAAAAAGCAAAATAGCTCCTTTGGTCGAACTGTTTTGCCCAATCGATTCATACCAGACCGTGGTGTTTTTCGGGTAAATGTATCCTGTGTTACCTTTTAGAAATTCGGGTAAATCGGATTGCAGAACATCATCAATCGTTTCGTCTATATCAGTGGGCAATTGGGGGCAGGAAAAGTATATGGCGGCAGTCGCTATTGCTAAAATGGCGACAAAAACCATGCCCACGATTTTTAATGTTTTTAGAAAGCGCTTCATTTTTCTTCAAACGATTGTTTAAGGTCGGTTAAAAACCTGGGACGTTTGACGTCCGCTGGTGAGCAGCGGCCTAAATAAGTGTCAATTTTGCACGGCCTTAACGTAAAGCCGCTGGGGCCAATTTCAAGTACGCGGATGTTTGGTTTGATTAGAGGCAATACGTGTTTTTCGAATAGTAGTAGGCTATTTTTATGCATAATGTTTATCCTTTGAATTGCCGAACGCTACTAATCAACCGCGCGGTTTTTGCGTCGGCTTAATTAGTCTTAGAGTCCTTTCGACTGATTCACAAACAGGCAATTGAGTATTACAAAAGTATGGGGAAACCGTTTTACATGAAACCGACCTTAAAGCGGGCTACAGTTTGGTCTATTTACCCAACGCGCTGGCCAAAAAGTCTAAAAATGCATCCAAAGAGGCCGCCTGGCAATATGTTTTCCCGGCTAAAAAACGGTCCGAAGATCCTAGAAGCGGGGCTATCCGAGGCCACCATGTGTTGCCTTCCGTTTATAATTATATTTTAGCAGGTTATCACATATCGTTGCGATCAATCGACAGGGTATATGTCAACTGCTGCTTGCGATTGCCCTGAATTGGCGGCCCTTGGACATCGGATGCCGATGCATGGATTGGAGGATATGGTGTTCACCGTTGTGCCGGGCATCTACCTGCCCGGGAGCGGTGCCGTCTGAGTTGAGAATGATGCGGTCATCATGGAAAACGGACACCGCTCGCTGAGGGCCTTCCCCGTGAGCCGATGACGGCCGGTTGGGCGGTGTGACGGCTGATGAGCCTCCTTACACCGCTGCCGCCACGGGATGGGACTTGAGGTACTCCAGCCGGTTAAGGCCATTGATATAGGCCCGGGCGCTGGCGGTAATGATATCCGGATCGGAGCCACGGCCCAAGGCCAACAGTCCGTTTTCCTTCAGCCGAACCGTTACTTCCCCCTGTGCATCGGTGCCCCCGGTAAGGGCGCTGATGGAGAACCTCAATAGATCCGAGTCGGTCGCCGTGAGCTTGGCAATGGTATTGAAGGCCGCATCGATGGGTCCGTTGCCGTATCCGGCACCCTGGACTGTCCGGCCCTGGATCGAGATTTTGACGCTGGCCATGGGCAACACGGTCGTCCCGGAAGTGACATGCAGATACTCCAGGGAGAAGATGTCTTCGGTACGCAGGATCTCCTCGTTGACGATGGCTTCGATGTCCTCGTCCATGATCTGCTTTTTCTTGTCCGCCAGCCTTTTAAACTGCTTGAACACCAGGTTCACCTCGTTATCGGAAAGATCATAGGCCAGTTCCTTCAGGCGCTCCCTCAAGGCGTGGCGGCCCGAGTGCTTTCCCAGGACGAGCTGGCTTTTGTTGAGCCCGATGGTTTCCGGTTTCATGATCTCGTACGTCATGGGGTTCTTCAAGACCCCGTCCTGGTGGATACCGGCTTCGTGGGCGAAGGCATTGGCACCCACAATGGCCTTGTTGGGCTGCACGATGATGCCCGTGATCATGCTGACCAGCCGGCTGGTGGAATAGATATGTTCGGTTTTGATGCTGGTGGAGAAGGGGAGGAAATTGGGGCGTGTGTGCAGGGCCATGACCACTTCTTCCATGGAGGTGTTGCCGGCCCTCTCCCCGATGCCGTTTATGGTAACCTCCACCTGCCTGGCACCGGAGGTCAAGGCCGCCATGGTGTTGGCCGTGGCCAACCCCAAATCGTTATGGCAATGCACACTTAGCACCGCCTTGTCGATATTGGGGGTGTGTGTTTTCACATGCTCGACCAGATTGGCGAACTCACTCGGAATGGCGTATCCCACGGTGTCAGGAAGGTTGACGGTGGTGGCGCCGGCATCGATGGCGGCTGCGAAAACCTTGCAAAGGAAATCCGGATCGGAACGCGAACCGTCTTCGGCCGAAAATTCGACATCGTCGGTGAGGGTTTTCGCATAGCTTACCGCCTCCAAGGTGGCCTTGAGCACCTCATCCCGGTCCATATTCAGCTTATATTGCATGTGGATGTCCGAGGTGGCGATAAAGGTATGGATCCGCGGTTTTACCGCCTGGCGTATGGCCTGCCAGGCCCTGTCGATATCTTCTTTGGAGGTGCGGGCCAAAGCGGCGATGGTCATGGTTTTAAGCTTTTTGGCGATCTGGGAAACGGCTTCAAAATCCCCCACCGAGGCAGCAGGAAACCCCGCCTCCAATACATCTACGCCCAATTTTTCCATCTGGAGTGCCAACCTCATTTTTTCGGCGGTATTCATGCTGGCCCCCGGGGATTGCTCACCATCCCTTAACGTGGTATCGAAAATAATGATTTTTTCAGTCATAATATTTGTCTCCATGTGGGTTGAACCGCCGCTTGACCATGCATGGCATGGCCGCCGTCCGGGCGGCGGTTAAGTTGATCGTTAAGTTTCCAAGGGTTGTCTCCCGAAGCGGATCTCTCTTTCCCTGGCCAGCTTGTACTGGAAGCTGTCGGCCAGGGCCTGCCAACTGGCTTCGATGATATCTTCCGAAACCCCGATGGTGCTCCAGATGTGGTTCTGATCCCGGGACTCGATCAATACCCGCACCCTGGCCGCCGTTCCCCTGCGCCCGTCGATAACGCGCACTTTGAAATCAACCAGTTTCATCACATCCAGATCCGGATAAAATTTGTCTAGGGCTTTGCGCAGGGCATTATCCAGGGCTCCCACCGGCCCAAACCCTTCGGCGGCTGTAATTTCATCTTTTCCGTCTACGGAGATCTTGACGGTGGCATGGGCCGAGCAGGGCTGGTCCTTGTTTTTTTCGATGGTCACTCGGAAGGATTCCAGGGAAAACAGCGGGCTGAACTGCTTGGTGCATTTTTCCAGCAAGATCTTCAGGGACCCCTCGGCCACGTCGAATTGGAACCCTTCATCTTCCAGTTTTTTGACCTGGTGGACGATATCGCTGCTGTTGCATTCGTTGCTTTGAAGGTCTACCCCCAATTCGCGCGCTTTGTAGGTCACATTGCTTTTACCCGAGAGATCGGAAACCAACACCCGCCGCCGGTTCCCCACGGCCTCGGGATTCATGTGTTCGTAAGCCCGCGGAGATTTCATAATGGCGTTCACATGAATGCCGCCCTTATGGGCAAAAGCGCTTTTGCCCACGAAGGGCCGGTCGTTTCTGGGTACGATGTTGGCGGTTTCGCTGACAAACCGCGATAGGTTTTTCAGCTTGGTCAGATTGTCCGGGGATATACAGGGGCGCTTCAATTTGAGATTGATGATCGGTATGATGGAGGTCAGATCGGCGTTCCCATTGCGCTCGCCGTACCCGTTTATAGTTCCCTGCACCATTACCGCACCTCCCTGGACGGCGGTGATGGCGTTAGCCACCGCCAGCCCCATATCGTTATGGGTGTGGATGCCGAGTTTTACCGGATTGGTATGAGCCTGGCCGCCGGGGTGATCATCCACGGACTGCCTGACCTTTTTGGTGATGATCTCGATATCGGACGGCAGGGTACCCCCGTTTGTGTCGCAGAGCACGATAAAATCGGCGCCGGCGTCCCTGGCGGCATTCAGGGT
>CAZWGD010000178.1:0-5601 GCA_964633235.1 uncultured Desulfobacteraceae bacterium
GATAGAAGCCGCCATGATCAGACTGGCCGCCAAAACAGATACTACCTCCGGCGAGCCGCTGATTGAAAGCCGGCTTTCCGTAGTGGGTCAGACCCTGGAAGATATCCCCAGATTCGGTCCTCACCTGGGCTCGGTACAGGTGATCATGTTGCCGTCGGAAGAGCGGGGTGTCCATTCCGAAGACCTGATGGTCCAGTGGGAGGAGGAGATCGGTTCCCTGGCCGGGATTAAGGCCTTGACCATTGCCGGGCTGAGCGCGGGCCCTCCGGGAGCGCCCATCGAAATATGGCTGCAGGGCCGCAATATAGATGATATCTTGGCCTCCGCCGACGACCTGATGGAGCGGCTGCGGCGTTTTGAGGGTGTTTATCAAATTCGGTCCGATTTCGCCACCGGAAAAAATGAGATGCGTTTCAAGCTAAAACCCGAAGCCCGTTCCCTGGGAGTAACCGTAGAAGACCTCGCCAGGCAGGTCTATGCCGGATATTACGGCAATGAGGCCGTGCGGTTGCAGCGGGGAGAAAATGACGTGCGGGTTAAAGTACGCTACACCGCAGACGAGCGCCGCTACATCTCCGATGTAAAACGCATTCGCATCAGAACTCAGAACGGCCATGAGATTCCGTTGACCACCGTGGCTGATATCACCTTTGCACCGGGGTATTCCACTATTATCCGCAGTGACGGTATGCGACGCGTGGCGGTCAGCGCGGATGTAAACACCGACAAGGCCAATGCCAATGAGATTTTGACCGAGCTGGGCACCGGTTTCATACCCCGACTGCTTGAAAAATATTCCGGGCTTCACGTGGCCGTCCAGGGGGAGCAGAAAAAAATGCGTGAGTCCATCGGCAGCCTCTACATCGGCTTTCCCTTGGCCATCATCGGCGTATTCATCATTGTGGCCACAATCTTTCGCTCTTATGCCCAGCCTTTCGTGATTATGTTCACCGTTCCTTTCGGTATCATCGGAGCGGTGATGGGACACCTGGCCTTGGGGTATGATCTTTCCATGATGAGTCTGTTTGGGATGGTGGCGCTCTCCGGGGTGGTGGTCAATGACGCCATTGTGCTGATTGAAAGGATCAATGAAAACCTTGCCGAGCAGAAGGGTTTTTTCGATGCCATCATCAGTGGCGGGGCCCGCCGTTTTCGAGCTATTTTTCTGACCTCCATCAGTACGGTAGGCGGTCTGGCGCCGCTGATTATGGAAACCGACTTCCAGGCCCGCTTTCTCATTCCCATGGCCCTATCGATCGCGGGCGGGGTGATTTTTGCCACCGTGTTGACTCTGGTGCTGATTCCGAGCTTATTGGCCATCTTGAGCGACTTCCGTCTGTTATCCCATCGAATTCGAAAAGGGTATTGGCCGAAGCGCACCGACGTAGAACCGGCCCGCAACCGGCATGAAGATCCCCTGGCGATGCATCCGGAATACCATGGGGGCACGGCGCTGAAAACGGCCCAACCGGGTTCATGATCGAAGCCGGTTGGACCGATCCGGAGGGGCGTGCAGGTAAGGGAAAAATAGTGGCAAAGAGCTCATCCCCAAAAAAGGAGAGGAAAAAATGCAGTTGAGTCGGATGAAGGGTGGTTTGCGGTTGAAGGCCGGCTTCATGTTTTCATGCTTATGGTTCGCATGCGGTGCCCTCAACGCGCATGCATTAAATAAAAATCAAGCGCCGGATTTAAATTCCATCCGGGTGCTGGACCTGGATACAGCGGCCAGAATCGCCCTAGCCGGCAGCCCCACCCTGGCGGCCGCCCGTGAAAGAATCCTTCAGGCAAAGGCACGCATCTCCCAAGCCGGCGCATCCTTCTGGCCACGCTTGGATCTTTCGGTTTCGGCCTCGCAGGTTAACCTCTCGGACAGCGCCTACGCCACGCAGCATAGCCAGGCCCGTTTTTTCGACTCCAGCGCGGAGGTTACGGATCCGGAGGACTACTACCGGGCCGGGATATCCTTTTCCTGGCGGATGTTTGACGGATTTGCGCGCAGGTTGAACCATAAGGCGGCCGGCTACGGGCTAGAGCAGCATGAATTATCGAATATGGACACCAAAAGGACCCTGCTTTACGCCACGGCACAGGCCTTCTATACGGCCAGACTGGCTCTGGAAAACCTCTCCATCGCCGAAGCCGATCAGAGGTACAATCAGCAACGGCTCGCGGAGGCCAAGGCACGCCACCGCGTAGGAACCGGGTCCCTCAGTGATGTCCTGAATTTTAGGTTGCGGGCCAATGCCGCCGGGGCCGAGCAGGTGAGTGCCGCGTACGAATATGAAGCCGTCGTGCATTCCCTGGCCGCGGTTCTAGGCTTTTCCGGGGCAACCCTGCCGCCCCATATCAGGCTCGCGCCACTGCAGAAGGAAACGGATCAAGAGATGTATACACCCGATCCGGAACCGCTGATCGCCTATGCGCATTCCCATCGTCCGGATGTCCTGCGCAGTGAAATCACCTTGAAACAGATGGAAAACGGCATCAAAGCCGCCAAAGCGGGCTACTATCCTTCCGTGGATTTCACGATGACCGTCGACGGCAGCCGCACCGGGGACGCTGGCTTTGAGGAAGAGGATTTCGGGAGCACGCTGGGGTTGAGCTTGAAGTACAACCTCTTTTCCGGGGGCCTGACAAGGGCAAAAATCAGGGAAGCCGGTAAACAGTGGAAGGAAGCCTCACATGCCCTGACGGATGCCAAGTTGACGGTCAGCGCCAAGGTGCGCTCATCACTGGCCAAACTGAAGTCCGCCCAAAAACAGGTCATCCTGCAGCGTGCCAACGCGAAACTGGTCCAAAGGCACCGGGATCTGGTTGAAAAAGAATACCTGGCCGGCAAGGGATCCCTGGTGAGATTGAATGAGGCCCAGCGAGATCTCATTACCACCAAGATCCGCCTGTCCCTATCCCTGGTGTCACTCCGCATGGCCTGGTTCAGCCTGGAAACTGAAACCGGGCGTATCTTGGAAAAATATCCGGGTTAGACCCGCAATCACAAAGCATCTGGATGAAAATCCTTAACTTTCGATCTCTATTGACGCTCCCCCATGGGGTGCTCTTCCTGGTTTGGCTTCTTTTCGGGGCGTACTATCTCAATCGCTTTAATTTTTCACCCATTATTCCCCTTTTGAAAGCGGACTTGGGAATCTCCAATGCCAGCGCCGGGGGATTAATGGCCTTCTTTTTTGCCTCGTACACTATCTTTCAACTCCCGGCGGGGTATTTGGGAGATCGATTCGGTCCCCGCAGGACCCTGACCATGGGGGCCTTGATCTCCATCATGGGAAACCTGATCTTCAGCCAGGGATCCAGCCTGTTAGTGCTGTCCATGGGACAGCTGGCAAACGGTATGGGTCAGGCCCTGGGATGGAGCTCAGCCATCAAACTGGTGGTCTCCTGGTTTCCAAAATCCAAACGGGGGTGGGTGATCGGTCTGTTTATTACCTGTGTCACCGCGGGAAGCAGTCTCGGCATCCGGCTCTCGGGGTATCTGGGTGATCATATGGGTTGGCGAAGTGCATTTATTCTGCCGCCGGTGGTGTTGGGCGCGGTGACGCTGGTCTTTTGGGTACTGGTCCGGGACACACCCAGCGCGAAAGGGCTGCCTGATTTTGATGATGAACGTCACCTTGAAGAAAAGCTATTTAATCATGCCCAGAGGGGAATCATCACCGTCCTGAGGCACCGCACCCTCTGGGTAGTCGCCCTTGTCTACTTTTGCTTTGTCTATGTTCAATTCGGCTGTCTGGTCTGGATTCCCACCTATCTCAAGGAAAATTACGATCTATCCGTCAACATCGCCAGTACCACCGCGGCCCTTGTTTTGCTTCCAGGTATCCTGGCTTCCCCTCTGGCCGGATATTTCTCGGATACCTATTACGGCGGGAGACGCAAGCCGTTGATCATTTGCAGCCTGGGCCTTCTTTCCGCCGCCACCCTTCTACTGGCCGTCGGCGTGCAATATGCCGTAGCCGTGATCCTGCTGGCCGCAGTGGGGCTATCGATTTTGATGCCGGATATCCTGCTGGCCGCCTATTCGGCTGATTTCTTTTCACGAAAACTGGCTGCCACCGCCATGGGCTTTCTGGCGACCTTCAGCAGTGCTGCGGGAATCATCACCACTCCGGTTTCCGGAATGATCATCGATCTGTTCCAGTCCTATCACGCCCTGTTTTTTTCTTTTGCCGTAATGGCGTTTCTGGGTGCCCTGCTGGCCTCTTGCATAAATGAAACCCAGCCGGAGCATAAATATCTTGAAAATCGACCGGACAGCAGTTAAAAAGCACTGTGTCAATCCCTGGTTTTGCCGCTCGCCCCATTCCGCCCCGGGGTTATCTGGGGGGTCCCCGGTTGATTCCGGAGTGCACATCGGTTAGAATAAACGAAATAGAAACGACAAAACAACCTTCCCTCTGGATGTTGGACAACGCCATGCCGAAAATTAAAGTAGCTATTGTCCGCTATGAAAAACCGCTGCAATCGGTTCGCAAGGCCGTGACGCTTTGCGGTGGTCTCGATCACCTGCCCCCGGGAGCCAGGGTTTTTATCAAGCCCAATATCGTTTTCTGGACCCGGGCTACGGCCTTTCCCAAATGGGGTGTGATTACCACATCCCGGGTGGTGGAGGATGTGGTCCAGGTGCTCACAGAGCGTGGTGTCAATGACATTACCATTGGGGAAGGTATGGTGACCATGGACCCCAGGGATCGAAAGAGCCCGCTCCATGCCTTTGAAACCCTTGGATATCACACCTTGAAAAAGCGGTACGGCGTTAAATATGTAAATATTTTCGAAAGGCCGTTTGAAAAGCTGGACCTGGGTGACGGGGTGACGTTGAACTTCAACGTCGATATTCTGGGCAGCGACTTTGTCATCAACCTGCCCGTTATGAAAGCCCATAATCAAACCGTGGTCAGCTTGGGCATCAAAAACCTCAAAGGGATGATCGACATTCCTTCACGAAAAAAATGTCACAGCGCCGATCCAATAAAGGATCTCCATTTCATGGTTGCCCGGTTGGCAGACAAGATGCCCCCCATGTTTGTACTGTTGGACGGTATTTTTACCACTGAACGGGGACCCGCTTTTGACGGCAAAGTGCATAGAAGCAATCTGCTGGTAACCTCAAACGATGTACTTGCGGCGGACAAGGTAGGTGCCATGGTGCTGGGCCACGATCCGATGCATGTACCCCATCTGGTGCATGCCGCTAAGAATCACCATCGCCCCATGGATCTGAGCGACGTTAGCGTGGTTGGCGAGCGTATCGAGGATGTCGCTTCCTACCATGCTTACGATTGGGAATATACGGTGAACGATGCGTGCTCCCTGCCGGCGCCCATGGCCAAACAGGGGTTAAAGGGGGTGTATTATCGCAAGTACGATCTGTCCATGTGCACTTACTGCTCCGGCGTCAACGGTCTGGTTCTTTCGGCGATCCGCTACGCCTGGAAAGGCGAACCCTTTGACGATGTGGAGATCCTTACCGGCAAATCAATGGCACCCACACCGGGAAAGAAAAAAACGATCCTGTTGGGTAAATGCATCTATCAGGCTAACAAGGATCATCCCCATATTGAGGAGGCAATTCCCGTCAAAGGC
>CAZWGD010000179.1:0-5575 GCA_964633235.1 uncultured Desulfobacteraceae bacterium
CCTCATGAAACTGAAATCGAACACCTCCAAGATAGGGCGCAATAATCTCTGTCCCTGCGGCAGCGGATTGAAGTATAAAAAGTGCTGTCGGGGAAAAACCGGCGTACGGGCGGTCGATTTGAAAGCCGAGTATAAACGGCGCTACAAGATAACCCTGAAGGGCAGGCAAGACATTGAAGGCATTAGACGCGCCGGACGCCTGGTGGTTGAAACCCTTGACATGGTGGCGGCGGAAATCAGGCCAGGAATAAAAACTGACCACATCAATACCTTGGTACACGCATTCACCGTTAAACACGGAGCCGTTCCAGCCCCCTTGAATTACCGCGGGTTTCCCAAAAGCGTTTGTGTATCGGTGAACGAGGTCATCTGCCACGGCATTCCGGGAGACCGGATTTTGGCCGATGGCGATATCGTCAATGTTGACGTAACGCCCATTCTAAACGGATACTTCGCCGATGCCAATAAAACTTTTTTTGTAGGAAAACCAGGGCCCGAAGCTACAAAGATCGTTCACGTGGCAAAACAGTGCCTCAAGGAAGGCATTTCCATGGTACGGCCGGGCAATACAACCGGAGACATCGGCTGGGCGATTCAACGCTATGCGGAGGGGGCCGGATGTTCGGTGGTCAGAGAGTTTGTGGGGCATGGTGTGGGCATCGGATTTCATGAGGCCCCCCAGATAGCCCATTTCGGACGGCGTGGCACCGGTATTCCGCTGGTACCCGGGATGGTCTTCACCATTGAACCCATGATCAACCTGGGGAAAAAGGAGCTGGTAATACTGGACGACCACTGGACGGCCGTCACTAAAGACAAATCGTTGTCCGCACAGTTTGAGCAAACCGTTCTGGTAACGGATAGCGGCTATGAAAGCCTAACTCCCTTTGACTTGTGAGGCAATATGATCGCCATTGATATCCCCGGATATAAAAGCCTGCGTCTAGAATACCTGGTACTCGATTACAACGGCACCCTGGCGGTGGATGGAAAACTGATCCCCGGTGTCAAAGACCGCTTGACCCACCTGTCTGAGAAGCTGGAAATCCATGTCCTCACGGCGGACACTTTCGGCAAAGCCGAACCCGGTTTGAAAGGGGTTCCCTGTACCCTTACCATCCTGCCCGAGGGCCGCCAGGATGAAGGCAAACTTGAGTTTGTTGAAAAGCTGGGAAGTGAATTTACGGCCAGCATGGGAAACGGCCGCAATGACCGTTTGATGCTGGCGGCATCCGCCCTGGGTATGGTGGTGGTGCTGGGAGAGGGAGCGGCCGTTGAGACGCTCACGGCCGGGGATGTGGTGTTTGCGGATGTTCTTTGTGCCCTGGACAGCCTTCTAAATCCCCTGCGCTTGACCGCTACCTTGCGGTCCTAAACATGTCCGCCATCTAGCCCCCAATGGAAGACATATGGCCCTCCACCGGATTGGAACTGTCGTCTGTTATACGGTGGTTCATGGGCTTTTTACGAATGGCTTTCAGAAAAACCCGGATTAAAGCCTGATCCGTTTCTTCCGTCACCCCTCCCTTTCGAAGCACTTCCTTCAGGTCGAACTGATGCGTCGACAATAGACAGGAACGCAGTTGTCCACTGGCGGTAAGCCTTAGCCGGTTGCAGGTATGGCAAAAATGGTGGCTCATGGCGCTGATAAAACCGATTTCCCCCCTGGCCCCGGCAAGTTTATAGCGTTGGGCCGGCCCGTCATGGGCATCCTTGGCAACCGGGGTCAAGGTGCCCAGGGTTTGAATGCGCTTTTTGATATCCGGGGTGCGCAGATGATCAGCCTTTTTGTAATGGGTCACCCCGATGGGCATAAATTCGATAAAGCGAATATGATACGGTTTCTCATAGGTTAGACGGGCAAAATCAATCAGCTCGCCATCGTTATACCCTTTCAGACCCACCACGTTGAGTTTAATTGGAAAAATCCCCCGCGCTTCGGCTGCCTCTATTCCCGCCCACACATGCTCAAAAGCATCATGTCCGGTAATTTCCCGGTACCTCTCTGGCTGCAGGCTGTCCAGGCTTATGTTGAGCCGTTTGACTCCTGCGGCCACGATACGGTGGATATGATCTTTAAGGACCAAGCCGTTAGTGGTTAGGGAAATATCTTCAATACCCGGCAGGTGGTTCAATTGCGCTAAAAAATCATACACGCCTTTCCGAACCAGGGGCTCACCACCGGTAATTCTCACCTTTGAAATGCCCAATCCAATGCCAAGGCGCACAACCCGAAGAATCTCCTCGTAGCTTAAGATGTCATCATGGGAAAGCTTGGGGATCAAATCGTGGGGGGCGCAGTAAACACATCTCAAGTTGCAGCGGTCGGTGATCGATACCCGCAGGTAGTTTAACCGTCGGTTGTAAGGGTCGATCAACAGGGGAGTTTGATCTGGCCTCAAGTTAGCTTGTTTAGTCATATCAGCATCAGACCCTTACTTGATGTTTAACGTTCAGCGTGGTTGATAATAACTCACGACGGCGTCACAGAGCCCGGATATGGTAAAGTGATCCGCGGTTACATCCACCGCCAGCCCTAGTGCCCGGGCGGTTGCCGTTGTAATGGGACCAATACTGGCCAGGACAACCCCTGCCAATCGGTCGGCAGGCTTGCCCTCAGGAAGCAATCTCAGAAAATTTTTAACGGTCGACGAACTGGTAAAGGTGACCACATCGATTTTCCCCTTTTCAAGCTTGTCGGCCAGCGTGGCGGCATGACCCCTCACCATCTCGGTACGATAAGCGATGACCTCGTTTACTTCGGCGCCCATTTTTTCCAAGGCCGATGGGAGTATGGGGCGGGCCTCTGCCGCCCGCGGGAGCAATACCCATCTGCTCTGCATAGGTTCCTTTTTAAAGGCTTCCACAACGGATTCGGCCTGGTATGTTTCGGGGATGATATCGCTGGCAAGGCCATTGGCGCGGAGCCTTTCAGCCGTAGCCGGCCCGATGGATGCGGTCTTGAGATTCGCCAGAGCACGCGCATCGTACCCCTTTTCAGAGAGGCGCCGAAAGAAGCAGTCGACGCCGTTGACACTGGTGAAAACCAACCAGTGGTAACGCTGCAAATTGTCAATGGCTGCGTCCAGGGGTCTCATATCTTGCGGCGGTACGATCTCGATGACGGGCATCTCCAGACATCGGGCGCCTAGATCGGTGAGTTGTTTTACCAGATCGCTGGCCTGCGGGCGGGCGCGGGTCACGACGACGGTTTTCCCCATAAGCGGCCGTTTTTCAAACCATTTCATTTTTTCGCGCAGGCGGACCACCTGCCCTACCACAATCACCGCCGGTGCCTTGAGGCCCGCCTTTTCCACCTCCTGGACAATGGTATCCAGAGAGCCGCTAACGGTCTCCTGAGCAGGGGTGGTTCCCCACCGTATGAGTGCTACCGGTGTGGATGGGTCCTTTCCGTTTTTCAGCAGCCGCTTTACAATGGTCGGCAGATTTTTCACTCCCATTAGAAATACCAGGGTGCTGACATCCCGCGCCAGAGCTTCCCAGTCGATGCTTGATTTCTCTTTGGTGGGATCTTCGTGTCCGGTGACGAAGGTGACCGAAGATGCATGATCCCGGTGAGTAAGCGGAATTCCTGCATATGCCGGTGCTGCAATGGCCGAGGTAACCCCGGGAATGACTTCGAAAGGGATACCCTCATGTATCAGGATTTCGGCCTCCTCTCCGCCGCGGCCAAAAATAAAGGGATCGCCGCCCTTTAGCCGGGTAACCCTGAATCCCATTCTGGCTTTTTCAACAATCAGGTCGTTGATACCCGCCTGGGAAAGGGTATGATCGCCCCCCTTTTTTCCCACATAAATCGTTTCAGCGCGGGAGGATACGTGCTTGAGAAGCTCCGGGGACACCAGATAATCGTAAATGACGACATGCGCCTTTTTGATACACTCATGCCCCTTTACCGAAATCAGGCCCGGATCACCCGGGCCTGCGCCTACCAGATAAACCTTGCCGGATTCCGGATTCATGGAGCTAATCCTTCAATGCCTTGAGGATATCACCGGCACCGGCGTCTAAAAGCTTCTCGGCCAGCATGATGCCCGTGTCCTCTGAAAAGGATAGTGGACTGGAAAGTTGATCCTTGATTATCTGTTGGCCGTCAAGGGATGCCACCAGGCCGGTCAAATGAAACCGCGGTCCGCATATTTTCCCATAGGCGGCTATGGGTACCTGGCAACCGCCTTCGAGACGGTTTAAAAAGGTGCGCTCCCCGGCCACGACCGTACGTGTGGGGGTATGATCCAGGGCCGACACGATTGGCTGGATGTGGGCGTCATCTTCACGGACTTCAACACAAAGCGCACCCTGCCCGACCGCCGGCAACATGACGGCTTCATCCAGGTATTGGGTTATGCGGTCCAGATACCCCATACGTTTAACTCCGGCTGCGGCCAGGATGATGGCATCCGTGGCCCCCTCTTGAAGTTTCCGCAGCCGGGTCTCTAAATTGCCCCTCAACGGCAGGACGGAAAGATCCGGTCGTTGGTGGAGCAGTTGCGCCATGCGACGCAGGCTGCTGGTCCCCATCCTGGCGCCGGATGGCAGGGTGTCAAGCTCGCCCTGATTGGAGATCAGAACGTCGTAAGGTGTCTCCCGTTCCGGGACCGCTCCGATGCACAATCCCCGGGGAATTTGAGCGGGCATGTCTTTCATGCTGTGGACGGCCATGTCGATTTGCCCATCTAAAAGGGCCGTCTCAAGCTCTTTGACAAAGAGACCCTTACCCCCGATTTTGGCCAAGGGAACATCCAGCACCTTATCGCCCTTGGTTTTAATAACCACCATCTCGGCAGCGGTGTCGGGGTGTTTCTTCTCGATCGCCTGCTTGACCCAGCGGGCCTGCCATAGGGCCAGGCGGCTGCCCCGGGTGCCGATTTTGACGGTCGTTTTCATTAATGGCCGCATCCCGAGCAGCTGTTTGCCGTACATCCCCCGCAGGATGAAGCTCCGGCCGAGGCATTCACCGTTTCCCCCTGGCCGTTTTTGCTTAAAAACCCGCAGACCGACATCAGTCGATGGACATCACCGCCGCTGCATGCGGGACAGCTCTCCGGTTCACTGCTTCCGAAAACCAAATATTCAAATTCATTCCGGCAGGTGTTGCATTGATATTCATAAATCGGCATCTACTACTTCTCCTTGTGAAAGGGCGTCATATCCCCGGATGGTCTCAAAAAGCCCGGTTCAGAGGACATGTGGAACAATCACCGTCAATCATAACCACCATCAGGGCAAAAAGCAACCGCAGGGTGCGAGGTGGTGTCCTGCTTCAAGGCCCTGATCTTTTCGATGCAGCGGGCTGAATCATGGCCCAGGTCGGCGGCTTTGCGAAATGCCGCCAAGGCCTCATCAAGACGATTTTCCTTAAGACACACCCGTCCGAGCCGGTGCAGAAACAGCCCGTTTCGCGGTTCAATGTCAACACTCTGCCGGCAGAATAGGGCGGCGATTTCCAGATTCATGCCTTCGGTTTCATAAATCTGGAAATCGCCTGGGCATCGTTGGGGTTTAGTTTAATGGCCTTTTTATATGCAAAAACCGCCTCTTTTGTGCTACCGAT
>CAZWGD010000180.1:0-2829 GCA_964633235.1 uncultured Desulfobacteraceae bacterium
GCTCCGTAAACGAATACGGGTCATCGTTATGGTGTAAGGGGCTTTTTATGCAAAAAAAGGTGTCATGGCAGGGTGCCTCCTGAACATTGCTTAAAGACAAGTTTTCATAACCTGCTGTTTAGTATGCGTAAGATTACCTGGTTGAAGAATTTTTACACAACCGGCCAGACATCGGTCAAGACAAAAAAATAGAGTTAACGGTTGTAGCTTTGCTACAGCCCGTGGTATAGAAGGCAACCCCGCTAATGACCGTAGGTGTTTTTCCATACTCTATGATAAACATTTTACTGAATAACCGACAATCCTAGACCAGGGCTTAGGGCTACCCTGTCTTAGGACCTATTGTTAACCTGCTACTTCGGCCAATGCGTCAATACCGAGAAGGAAACCCATCATGAGTGTTCCGGTTGTATATTCCGCAGCCGCACATGTGGCTTTAGATACTGGTCCGGATATCGTGGACGTCACCGAGGAACTGGATGCAATGGTGAAGAAATCCGGCATTCAGACGGGCAGCCTGCAGGCTTCGATAGTAGGCTCCACTGGCTCAATTACCACCATTGAGTATGAACCTGGAGTTGTAGAGGACCTAAAACAGGCCATCACCCGGCTGGCCCCTCCGAATATGGACTATGCCCACGAAAGGGCATGGCACGACGGCAACGGTCATAGCCATGTCCAAGCCGCTTTGTTGGGGCCCTCGATCACCATTGGCGTACGAAACGGCGCCTTGGCCCTGGGAACCTGGCAGCAGGTAGTGGTCATCAACCATGACAACCGTTCCCGCCAAAGACGGGTTGAAGTGACGCTGATCGGAACCGCTTTGGAAAGATAATTAAAACAGGAAGTTCTCGATCAGAGAGCAACACAATGAACCGATGGATCACAACCCTGGTTTCACCGGGCGTCATCCTGTTTCCGCTACTTTTTTTGTACAACCCCTCCGTCTAAAAATTGCCTTTCAGAACGAGCCCAAAGCGGTGACATACCTTCCGGGGGATGTTTTCCCTCTCCGACTACCCGTCCAGTCGGGTGATTACGCGTATCAATAAATGGAAAACCACCCTCACTTACAAGCTGGAATCCGAAGACACCCTCAGCTCGTCGGAGGGGTAAGTATTTCATATCCATAAAAATGCCTTTTCCAGCTATCTTGATACAGCCGCTGTCGAGGGCAACAACCTATTCCTCTACGGCTGGATGGCGAATCCCGACAAATCGACACTTCCCGAAGCCATGGTTATCTTTGTCAATGGCAAGTTCTTTCACGCCGGACCGTGCAACCAGCAACGTCCGGACGTTGCCGAATATTTTAAGAACCCGGCCTTGAAGGAATCCAGATTTCAATATATGTTTCCCAAGCGTAGGCTTAAAAATATTGAACGTGCTGAAATCCGCATTTTTACCGTCTCCGCAAACGGCCTGGCATCGGAAGTCAAGTACCCAAAAGACTATAGGTGGCGATAACCAACCTGGAAATAAAATGCCCCAACCCGTCGCAACGGCTCTGACCATGGTTTTCATGGAACCATGAGAGCAAACGGGGAGAGCAAACGGGGAGAGCAAACGGGGAAGCAAACGGGGAAGCAAACGGGGACAGGGGTGTTTGAAACCGGCAGAAGCTATGGGTAAAGGTACACGTTCCAACGAGGTGGTCATCGTAGGGGTGGAAACCGTTACGGGACTGGGAAACAGCCTGGATGAACTGTGGGAGGCGCTTTTGGCCGGCAAAAGCGCCATCACCGCTGTGCGCCGGTTTCCGACAGCGGGTTTTACCTCCCAAACGGCCGCCTGTGTGGCGGATTTAACTTCGCAGGGAGGCCGGTCTATACTTCGCCAGCTCATAGAGCGGCTGTTGCCGGATACGGCCGGGATCCCAAGAGACGCCTTTTTGATAGCGGCCACCACCAAAGCGGGCATCGATAATCTCGAGTCGCTGTACCGGGATTCTGGATCCCATGGCGGGGATCTCCTGCTGCATTCCCTGGCCGGACAAGTGTCTGAAAAGCTGGGGCTGGCGTCCGGAACCGTTACGATCAATGCGGCCTGTGCCTCCGCCACCATTGCCCTGGCCCGGGGGGCCGCCATGATCCGGGCGGGGGAAAGCGATGCCGTGCTGGTGTGTTGTGCGGATATCATCAGCCGGTTCGTTTTTTCGGGGTTTTCGGCCTTGAAGGCCTTGTCTTGGGAACCGTGCAGGCCCTTTGACCGCCACCGGAAGGGGTTGAGCCTCGGTGACGGGGCCGTATGGCTGCTGCTGATGAGCCGCCGGCGAGCCTTGCGGGAAAAGCGGTCATCCCTGGGACGTCTTTTAGGGTGGGGCATGTCCAACGATGCCACCCATATCACCGCCCCTGACCGCACCGGCTGGGGGCTGGCGGCAGCCATTGACCAGGCCTTGACTAGCGCCGGATGTTCACCTGGAGAAATCACCGCCATCAATGCCCACGGCACCGGAACGGTGTACAACGATCTCATGGAAATCACCGCCTTTAAAAAGGTTTTCGGCCGCCGCCAAGTTCCCATTTACTCGGTAAAGGGGGCCATCGGGCACACACTGGGTGCGGCCGGTGCTATCGAGGTGGCGGTGGGCCTGAAAACGCTTGCGGAACAGATAATGCCACCCACCACCGGTTGTCGTGATCCGGAACCACAATTGAGCGGCCGGGTGACCCGCGAGGCAAGGCGGGTTTGCGGAGACTATCTGTTAAGCACCAATTCGGGTTTTGGAGGTATTAACGCAGCTCTGGTGGTGGGGCGATGATACGGGACCAGGCGGTATACATAACCGGAATAGGCTGGGTGACCGCCGGCGGCATGGGGCGCGGC
>CAZWGD010000180.1:2839-4922 GCA_964633235.1 uncultured Desulfobacteraceae bacterium
ATTCCGTCTCGAACCGGGACCCCTGCCTACCATCACCCGGGCCATGGTGTCCGGTGTCGCCGACCCCTATTTCAGGCGCATGGACGTCTATGCCAGGCTCGGCATGACCGCCATCGCCCTGGCCCTCAAGGATGCCTCCCTGGATAGATGGACCCATAAGCGATCCATAGGCCTAATTGCCAGCACTGTGTACGGCTGTCTGCAAACGGATGCCGATTATTACGATACTGTGCTGTCCTCGGAAGGACTTGCCCCCAGTCCGGCCCTGTTTGCCAACACCCTGGCCAGCAGTCTGATCGGGGAAGCGGCCATCCGCTTCGGCCTTGCCGGTGCCGGCTTTGTGATCGCTGAACCGGCCGGATCGACCGCTATGGGGCTAGCCGGTCTGCAGGCCGCCCTATCCATGATGCATGACGGGGCTGCATCGCGGATGCTATGCGGCTTTTGCGATGCAGGGCCTCCGGCCTTTCTCAACCTGGGGGAGAATGCCGTGCGTGGCGCCCTCTTTCTCGTATTGGAGAGAGGTCCCCGGGGGAAGCAGCCTGCCTATGGGATAGTCAGACGGGGAGATCGGGGCCGCCATGTCTTTGGGGCTGCTGCGGTCAAAGACCTGTTTCAGCTGGCCCGGCTGGTGCTCAAACAAGCCTGATCCACGCCGGCTGCCAAGCCGGATATTGCTCTCCCGAGTGTGGATATTCAGGCTTAGGGAGCGGCCAACACCCATGACGGCGGCCTGGTGCGTCCCCGATTCAGGCTGCGCATGGACACCCCGGAAACGGATTCAAACAGGGTTCCCGCCATGTCGAAAATATTGATATCGAATACCAGGCCCCCCCGTTGCGACGGCCCCGGTATGACATGACACTGATAAAACCCGCCCGCTTGAGTGGGACGATGCACGCTTCGGCTTTGAATCCCCACGGGGTAGGCCACGATTCCGGCATAGCGCTGGCCCCAGACACAGGCCGCATGGAAGGCTGCATCCAGGGGAAAGGGTGACCCCAGGCCACCGGGAGCGAGGGGACCGTGGTGAACCGGTGCCCGGACAATAGCGTAGACCCCGGTCCTGGAAACGAGAAGTTCATCTTTTATATTCCGATAGGCGCGGCCAAAGGGCACCAGTTGCGTGTAGATTTTTTCCGCTGCCAGTCCAATGCAATGCCGCCTGTCCCTGTGGATAATATCTTCCAGCGTCGCATTTCCCGGCGGGTGCGTCACTGCAGATCGGATTCCTGGAAAGGTAAGCATGGCGTGGGTTACCATGCGGGACATGGATGTATTTTTGGATTTGAATCGGGTCAGCAGCCCGGTGGTCAGGTCGTGGTTTTCAAGGGTACGAAGATCGCAGACAGCCTCGATGTGCCGGCTATCCGTCGGTATAGGCAGGAGCTTCTCAAACCGGGCTCGGGCAATGCGGGAGATATCGCGCTGTGGGCGAAACCGTTTGACGGCATTCGCCAAAAGCGACATCGCTTCCACCGCCGGGAATACCGCCTGTTTCCCGATACGATGATCCCGGTAATAGGGGTGGATGGCTATTTTTAGCGGTAGGCGAACCTGCTCTGTTATGCCGGAAAGATCGTCCATAGGCGCACCGTCTTTTCGTCCACGGCCACCGGAATGCCGGAGCCATTCGTGGCGCAGTGCCGTGTAAACCCTTTACATACGATGGTGTGGGATGGCTTGCGGGTGATCACGTAGTCAAAGCGCAGCCGAACCCTCTCCAGCACCGACGGGCGGGTATGGATGGCGATGGCATCATCGTAGTAGAGCGGGCTGTAGAAGGTGGCCCCCATTTCGATGATGGGGTATACGAATCCGCTTTCCTCCACTTCACGGTAGGGATAGGCGATATCCCGCATTAAAGACGCCCTGCCGAACTCAAAGTACCGCAGGTAGTTGGCATGGTAAACCACCTGGGAGCGATCCGTATCCGCATAAAGGGTGCGCTGGCGGCATTGATGCCACACAAGGCCCTTGGCTTTATCTCTTACAAAGGGCTTATCACCTTCCAAGGGAACGGGAATAAACGGTCTGGGCTTCAAATCAAACCCCTCTAAAGATCACACAGCAGTTAGTGCCG
>CAZWGD010000180.1:4932-5454 GCA_964633235.1 uncultured Desulfobacteraceae bacterium
ATTAGAGAGAAAAAATTCGACCTCCTGCCTGCGGGTTTCGTTGGGGACGACATCCACACCGTCCAGGGCCGGGTCCGGGATATGATTCACCGTGGGTAGAATCACCCCCCGCTGCATGGCTTCGATCCCCAGGGCCGCCTCGATGGCCGCGGAAGCGCCCAGGGTATGCCCGATCTGGGATTTGTTGGCGGAGATGGGGATATACGGTAACCGGCCGCCGAAAACCGTTTTGAGACATTGAATCTCCGTGGCGTCCCCCCGCGGTGTAGAGGTGCTGTGGGCGCTGATGTGATCAATGTCTTCGGGGTGGAGTTCCGCGTCTGCAATGCATGCTTTGATGGCCGTGACAATGGTATCGGGGTTCGGCAGGGTGAAGTGGTGTGCATCCGAGTTCCAGCCGATACCCATGACTTCGGCCCTGGGGGTTAACCCGTGGGCGGTCAGGGCCTCTTGGGCCGCTAAAACCACCACCCCGGCCCCCTCCGAGAGAACAATACCCTTGCGGTCGATGCTGAAAGGCCG
>CAZWGD010000181.1:0-5442 GCA_964633235.1 uncultured Desulfobacteraceae bacterium
TCTTCATCAAACTTTTTAACAGCCGGCAGAACGTGGGTTTTAAAGTGATTGAACTGGCATCCGGCATACCACGTGCGGTTGGCATCCGACACTATAAAATCGTTGGCCACTAAAAGTTTTCTTATCTGCCTGGTAATGGAGGCCAGCATCTGCAAGGCATGAAAATCGTCGCTTAAGAGAGAGTTGAGATAGAATAACGCCTTGGGCATATTTCGATCGACAATGGCTTGGGTGAACACATAAATAGGATCTTTGTTGGTACGCACCAGTACCGTCTCAACATCCGCTCGTGTGATTCGGTTTCGAGATCCGGTGTACTGAATCAGCTTCTCAAGATTTCCTGAAAAGGTGCGCAATGCAAAACCGGTTTTTTCATACAAAGCCTGGAAGGCTTGGGGCTCCATGGTTTTTGCATGTCGGGAAAGGACCTGCATCATTCTTTGCTTCAAGACCACCTGTTGCACTTTTTTATCGGCGGCACGGTCCCCCAGGGGTACAGTGCAGTCAATGATGAGCCCGGCCTTTTCAATGGCTTTGTATATTGACCGGCGCTTATCCACCGAACCCGCGGTGATGAGGATCAGGTGATTATTTCTGGGAAAACCCCTTTCCAGGGATTGCATAAGTGCCCGGGCATCATCTTCAGGTTCGGGTATTGCCAGGTTGTTTTCTCGGCAATAATGCAGCATTTCCCCCGGCCACTTCTCGCCTTTCAACCCTTTTGCCGATCTTTTCAAGAGGTTGTCGCTGTCGGGGGCAGCCAGATCATCGTATGAAATGGTCAGCGCGGAAAGCAGGCGGACGAAGTATTTTCCCGCCAGGGACAATTCCCCTGCTTCCCAGGCTGTTTTTATCTTGTCAATGAGAGGGTCCACTTTGGTCGACGACTTGAAAAAGCGGGCGTCCGCATAACAGACCGCCTTGCGGCCGGAGAAGAAGGCATAGGTGTTCACCTTTTCCAAGACATCCCGGATGCTTTCCCTAAGACCGTCGACGGTTTCATAATTCAAGCTTCTGGATTCAGCGGGAATCAGATGAGAGACTAGGGAAGATAACGTGTTTTTGCAGAGAAATTCATCTCCATAAATCAGGTAGACGGGAAAGAAGGTATCTTTTTGAACGGCTTGATCCTTATCCGGCAAGTATCGATCCAGGGCATTATATGGGACTGACGGCATGTTTCTTATGCATATTAGTGGTAGAGGTGGTCAATTGTCGGGTAATTTTCTTAGCAGGACATGGTAAATAAAGATCGCCACACCGATGGTTATGGCGCTATCGGCAATATTAAACGTAGGCCAGTGGAGGTCTCCGACATGGAAATCGAGAAAATCGACCACTTTTTCAATGCGGACTCTATCGATCAGATTGCCGATAGCCCCCCCAAAAACCAGGGCCAGGCCGGTAGCGAGCCATGGGTGAGAGTCCGGTACCTGCCGGTATAAATATAAAATGATCAAAACCGCCAAAGAGGCTACAAAGATAAACAAGAAACTTCTGATATCCTTACTTTGATCGGCCAGAAATCCAAATGATCCACCGGGGTTGAGCAGGTGGGTGATATTAAAAAAACCCGGTATCACCACGATGATGTCGTACAGTTGGAGTGTACGGATGACCATGGCCTTGGTAACCTGGTCGATTATCACCACCAATCCGGCAATCATCGTCAGTTTTAGATACTTATGATTCTTGATACCTGTACCCATTTTCTAGCTGGCCGTTCGTCTCGGGTGTTAATTTTTCGGCCATTCCTCACATGCACGTCGATCTTGAGGATCCAAAACCCGGCAGGTACTACAAATCTGCCACGGCGGTGCGGCAACGGTTGCATATGGTGGGATGGCCAGAGCCCGAGCCCACGGAAGGGTCATGGATCCAACACCGCTCGCATTTCTTGTCCAGAGCCGGTTCGGCCTTGACCGAAAGTCCTTCCAGGTTAGGGCTTTGGTAGGCATCCTCGAGAGGGGTTTTGTTCAGGAGGGTGACTCTGGACACAATAAATATGCTCCTTAGATCATCGGTGTAGGGCAAGAGAGTGTTGTACAGCTCATCTTCGGCGGAGAGGGTAACCCAAGCATCCAGCGGATGTCCAATCAATTTCTTTTCCCTGGCCTCTTCCAAGGCTTTTGAGACTTCTCCACGCACCTTAAGGATGTCTTCCCATTTTGCGGCTAGATCCTCATTCAGTCGGCCGGCATCGACCTCGGGCAGAAGGGTCATATGGACGCTTGCAGCATGGCCCGCCGATGCGGGCATGAACTGCCAGATTTCTTCGGCGGTAAAAGCCATAATCGGAGCCATCAGCCTGACAATGGCATCCAGAACAGAGAAAATTGCTGTCTGGGCACTTCTACGCTCCTCCCATGTCATGGCGGATGCATAAAGCCGATCCTTCAAGATATCCAGATAAAAAGCCGAAAGGTCCAGGGTACAGAAGTTGAATAAGGCGTGATACACCAGATGAAATTCATAGTCTTCATAAGCCCGCCGGGTTCTTTTGATCAGGTTTTGAAGCCGGTGCAGGATAAAGCGATCGATTTCAGGCATGGATCGATAAGCAACCCCGTGCTTATCGCCCTCAAAATCATGCAGATTGCCCAACATAAACCGACAGGTGTTGCGTATACGCCGATAGGCGTCACTGAGCTGTTTTAATATGGATTCGGAAATACGGATATCGTCCCGGTAGTCAGATGCAGATACCCAAAGCCTTAAAATTTCAGCCCCATACTTATCGATGACTTCACCGGGGGCGACTACATTGCCTTGGGATTTAGACATCTTTTTTCCCTGGGCATCCACTACGAATCCGTGGGTAAGGACTGAATCGTAAGGGGCTTGCCCCCTGGTGCCGACTGAGGTTAGCAGAGAACTGTGAAACCATCCCCGATGCTGGTCGCTTCCCTCAAGGTAAAGATCGGCCGGCCATTTAAGGTTTTTGCGTTTTTCAAGGACCGCCGCATGGCTGACCCCGGAATCGAACCATACATCCAGGATATCTGTCTCTTTTACCAGGGCATCGCTTTGGCAATGGCTGCATTTCTCTCCACCTAAAAGGCGGTCTTGAATATCTTCACTGAACCATGCGTCGGCACCCTGGGTTTGGAACAGGTCGTATATTTGGCCGATGATTTTCCGGGTAATGTGCAGGTGCCCGCATTCCTCACAGTAAAATACGGTTATGGGAACCCCCCAGGCCCGCTGGCGGGATACACACCAATCAGGTCTGTTTTCAATCATACCGTAGATGCGGTCTCGTCCCCAGTGGGGAATCCACTTTACCTGGTCGATTTCTCTCAGGGAGGCTTCCCTGAGTCCGGTATCGTCCATGGAGATAAACCACTGGGGCGTTGCTCTGAAGATAACCGGCTCTTTGCAGCGCCAGCAATGGGGATATGAATGCGTGATCGTTTCCGTGGCAAGCAGGGCTCCGAGTTCCCCGAGCTTGTCGTTAATCGGCTGGTTGGCATCGAAAACAAACTGGCCGGCAAACAGGGGAACGTCTCGGGTGAAACAGCCCCGGTCATCCACCGGTGAATAGACATCGAGACCATATGAGAGGCCGATGTCATAATCCTCCCGACCGTGGCCGGGCGCTGTGTGGACACAGCCGGTACCGGCCTCGAGGGTTACATGGTTGCCGAGGATAATCATGGAGTCGCCACCGTACAGAGGATGAGCACACTTTTTTCCTTCCAGGAGGTCGGCTTCGAACTCGGTGATGATTTCGTAATCCGAGATGCCGAAGGTCCTCATACAGGTGGCCACCAGATCCGCGGCCAGGATATAAACGGTGTCGTTTCCCACATCTACGGCTGCATATTTAAAATCTGGATGTAGGGCCACGGCTAAATTGGCGGGGATTGTCCAAGGGGTCGTGGTCCAGATCAGGATGTAGGCCTGCTTGGTTCCAATGGGGGGCAGGGTCTCCTTCAGGTCGTCCATAAATTTAAAGCGCACAAAAATAGAGGGAGAAGATTCATCCATGTATTCTATTTCGGCTTCGGCCAGAGCAGTATTGCAGCTGCAACACCAGTAGATGGGTTTTTTGCTCCGAAACAGGTTGCCGTCCAGGGCAAAGCGACAGCACTCCTTGGCGATGGTGGCTTCATATTCATAGTTCATGGTCAGATAGGGATCATCCCATTCTCCCATGACGCCAAGCCGTTTGAACTCATCACGCTGGATATCGATAAACCGTTCAGCATAGGTGCGGCAATGTTTGCGAAACGCATCCTGGGCCATGTTCTTCTTTTTTTCACCCAGCTCCTTATCCACATTATGCTCAATGGGCAATCCATGGCAATCCCATCCCGGCACGTACACGGCGTCGTAGCCCGCCATCTGTCTGGACCGGACGATGATATCCTTAAGGATTTTATTCAAAGCGGTGCCAATGTGGATGTGGCCGTTGGCGTAGGGTGGCCCGTCATGCAGTATAAACCGGTCACGGCCTTTGGAAAGGTTCCTGATCTGTTGGTAAAGGTCTTTTGCCTCCCAGGCCTCCAACTGTTCTGGCTCACGTTTGACCAGGCTGGCTTTCATGGGGAAGGCCGTTTTGGGCAGGTTAAGTGTTTTTTTATAATCCATTTATCCTCCAGTGAATATGACCCAGCGAGTATGACAGGGTTAAAGCGCTATGGGTGATTTTAGGACGTACAAGACCTACTTTTAAAACCATGAGTTGTCAAGAAATTCGTGATATGCACAGCGGCATACGTCGGAAACATCTCGGCATGTTGCGTGGCGCTCAGGGGTGCCTGCTCACAACGCTACCAGGCTGCTGCGCCGGCTCCTCGTTCGTTCCTTGCCTGAATAAGCGTCTCGAACATATGGCGCTGCGTATAGAGGGCTTTACAAGATTTAATCGAGATTGAATTTCCCCGACTCAATGAAAGGCGTGTCTTCCACGTCCAAGGCATGCAGGATATCTTTGTAGAGCCGCCGCTTCATTTCAAGGACGATATTCCGGTTTTTCTTAAGACCCATGGCAAATGCCATGGCTGCCTCCATCAGATCATCCATATGGCAGGCCTTGGTGATAATGTGATGGGCTTCACATTCTTGGGCCGTCAGGCGCACTCCGGTGAATTGCATTTCTTCCAGTTTATACATAGGTATGGCTTTACGGAGCAAGGCATTCATGCCGGGTAGAAATGGGATACCCAGATCCACTTCGGGAAAGCAGAAGAACCCTCGGTCTGAACGCATGAACCTGAAATCAAAGGCGCAGCTCATGATGGCTCCACCGGCGAAAGCGTGGCCGGTGACGGCGCCGACGGTAATCATAGGGTAGATCAACAGCCGCCTGAATAGGCTGTTGAGCTGATAAAGAAAAGACTTTATGGTTTTTATATCACGGTTTTGGATCAAGGGAGCGAGCCACTCCAGATCGATGCCGTTTGAAAAAATTTTTTCATGGGCCGACCGGATAACGAC
>CAZWGD010000182.1:0-5425 GCA_964633235.1 uncultured Desulfobacteraceae bacterium
GCGTTCCTTTTCAATTACCGCTTCTGGCGCAGCCCCGAGGACAACTTTAATCGTAACCCGACTGGCATACGATTAAAGTTGTCCTCGGGGCGCCGTCAGCAGACAGCACCACACGCCGTGGGCCCCTCCCCTTGGGCTAGGGTTTCGAGGGCCGCCAAGGCCTCCTTCTTATCATTGAAAGGGATGGTTTTTTGTCCAAGAATTTGGTAATCCTCGTGTCCCTTTCCCGCAATGAGCACGACATCCCCCGGACCTGCCGTTTCGATACCCAGCCGGATGGCCCGGCGACGATCGGGTTCGATCACATAACCGTTTCGAGAAAACCCGCTTGGAAGTTCCCCGGGGCGGTATTGGCGTAATCCCATCCCGGAGATACCCTTCAAAATGTGTTCGATAATCCCCGTGGGGGACTCTTTTCTGGGATTGTCCGAGGTGATAATGGCCAGGTGGCTCAATCGGGCCGCGATGGCCCCCATGCGGGGTCTTTTTTCTACATCGCGGTTGCCGCCACACCCGAAAACGCAGATGATTCGCCCTGTGGTCAGCTTTCCAAGAGCACAAAGCACATTTTCCAACGCATCGGGTGTATGCGCATAATCGATGTAGATCGATCTTCCCGTCAAATCGACCACGGGCTCCAGACGTCCCGGGACCGGACCGGCCCCCTGTATGCCCCTACGGATGTGGTCCAGGGAAATACCCATGGCAACCCCCGCGCCCACCGCGCAAAGCAAATTTTCCAAATTATGACTTCCGACCAATGGTGAGACGAATTTCATCTTTCCCTTGGGCGTTGAAATGGTGCCCGAAATTCCGGTCGGACCATAGATGGTTTTTTGGGGGTAAACGGCATTTTTTGGTGAAAGCCCCACGGAAAGGCTGTCTATACTCAGTTGCGCAGAGAGGTTCGGGCCCCGTTTATCATGATGATTGATAACGGCTAGGGCCTTCTCTTTTTTGGGCCCCTTGGAAAGATAGGCCGTAAATAAGCGCTTTTTACACTCCCAGTAGGCCTCGATAGTCTGGTGATAATCCAGGTGATCGTGGCTCAGGTTGGTAAAAATACCCATATCCATCCAACAATTTTCGACCCTTCTCAGATCGATGGCGTGGGATGACACCTCCATCACAACATGGGTGACACCGGCGGCCAGCATATCATTCAAGATCCGTTGGAGATCCAGCGATTCAGGTGTGGTGACGGCATTGTGAAAGGTTTTCCCTAAATAGCGATAATTTATCGTGCCGATGACACCTACGCTGAAGCCTGCACATATCAAAATATTTTCAACTATATAGCTGGTGGTGGTCTTCCCGTTGGTGCCGGTGATGCCGATGATAAAAAGATGCCGGGAGGGGTGCTGATAAAATGCTCCTGAAACCGATGCAAGGGCGCTTCTTGCGTCCGGGACGAGGAATACGGCACTGTCCCGGTCAACCGCTTTTTGGGTTATTATCGCCGCCGCCCCCCTTTCTAGGGCATCATCGATAAAGTCATGGCCGTCTACGGTAAAACCCGGAATGGCCACGAACATGCCCCCTTCGTTCACCTCCTGAGAGCGGTAATGAATTGAGGTAATTTCCCTCTCTGAAACGCCCGCTGGACGTTCACCTTTATGGGAAAGTTCTGATGTCAACTTGGATAGCTTCATGCGCCGGCTCCGCGCCTCTCCAGATGCGCCGTGAGGTGATCAGCGGTCTCAGTCGGAGCAACATCCAGATAATCCAAAGTTTTGATAACAATCTCTTTAAAAGCCGGTGCGGCCACCGTACCGCCGTAACGTTTGACGGTCGGTTCATCTACAAGCACCAGCACGGCGACTCTGGGACGCTCAAGCGGAGCAAATCCCATGAAGGAGGATACGAATTTTTCCTTTGAGTATCGACCGTCGGGACCCACTTTTTGAGCGGTTCCGGTTTTTCCGCAAACGGTATATCCCTCTACTGCCGCCTTCTGTCCGGTTCCCCCTTCAGTGATGACCGTGCTAAGGATTCTTTTTAAAGCATCGGCGGTTTCCCCGGAGACAACCCGCTGGATGCCCCGGGGCTCGGTCCTCTTGATGATTTGGCCGTTGGAATCCATAACCGCCTGGGCAACGTAGGGCTTCATCAGGATCCCCCCGTTGGCGATGGCGCACATGGCGTTGGTTAGCTGGATGGCTGAAGTGGCAATACCTTGGCCGAAGGCAATCGTACCTGCGTCTATGGGGCTCCATTGCTTATGTGATGTCAAAGATCCGGAGGTTTCCCCCGGCAGGTCAATTCCCGTTTTAGAACCGAATCCAAAGGCACGCAGATGCCGGTAAAGTGTCTCGGACCCCATGGCTTCCATCACCTTAACGGCACCGATATTACTAGAGAATTTAACAATTTGCTGTAGCGACAGCCAGTCATGTTTATGGGTGTCATGAATTGTATTTTTGCCGATCTTATATGCGCCGTTTTCGCAGAAAAAAATTGAAGCGGCCGAACAGGCCTTGGATTCAAGGGCTGCCGCAGCCGTGAATATTTTCATGGTTGATCCGGGCTCGAAAGGGTCGGTAATGGCACGGTTGCGCCACCGATCTCTGGCAAATTGCTTATAAATGTTGGGATTAAAAAACGGGAAATGGGCCATGGATAGGACCGCTCCCGACTGGGGATCCATAACAACAGCCACGCCGGATTTGGCCCTGAAGTCCGTGACCGCTGACTCAAGGGCCTTTTCGGTAACATATTGAATATTTTTATCAATCGTAAGGATTACCGTATTTCCGGAGGCAGTCAGCCCTCTCTTTTTTTCTGCACCGAAGCGTCTTCCCTGGGCATCGGTGACAATATCAAACTCGCTTTTACCGCCCCCCAAATCCTGATCATAGTAAAACTCGACGCCCTCCAAACCTTTTCCATCGATTCCCGAAAATCCGATCACCTGAGCGGCTGTTGCGCGGTTTGGATAGGATCGGATAGGTTCGGAAACAAATACTACACCCGCCAGATGAAGCGTTTTAACCCTGTCTGCTTCCCGGGGGCTGGCTTGTCTCTTAACCCAAACAAAGGATTTCTTTTTGGATAGTTGACGGGCCAAGGTTTTCCTGTTCAGGGATAAGGCCTTTGACAACGATCCAGCTGTCTTGGAAAGATCACTTATCTTACCCGGATGCGCTCCGATGGAGATACCCTCGGAGGTCAGCGCCATTTCATCGAGATTGGCATCCAGAATGCTGCCCCGCTTTTCTACAGCGGTGATCGACCGCTTATATTGCCTGGTAGCTTCGCTGCTTAACCAGGAACCGCAAACCACCTGCAAATGAACAGCCTTGGCACCGATGGCGATGATAGCAAATGCGAAAGCGGTCCCGATCATTGCCAATCGCATCCTGAATCTTTTCTGGCTATTCACTTTCACGGTAATAATACTTTCTGCTTTGGGCGCGGCGTTTTTAACCCTAGCTCCCGGGCGATACCGGCAAATCGTTCCGGAGATTTAAGATGGGCAACCGTCATCTTGAGTTCAGCTTCCAGGTCTTTTAACTCCTGGCCGTGGTTGGTTTCCTTTTCAATTTCATAGCCCAGGCGTACGTACTGGACCCTGCACCAGGTGTAGCTCAGCAATTCGACGATAAAAAGGGCCATCAGGATCAACCACGTCCTGGTTTTTATCGCTTTGGGCGGGGCTGTCTTATATTTACGATTCGCCACCTGATCGATTCTCCGCTTGTACCCTACCCCTGGAAAAAAGGGATAGAAGCGAATTTCGGCCCCTGAGTCGATATGGGCCAAACCGGGTCGCCCGTGACGTTCGAAGAGTGTGTGCAGTTAGCATTTTTCTATAGCCCGAAGTCTGGTGCTCCTCGCCATGGGATTTACGGACACCTCAGCGGGAGTCGGACGAACGACCCTGCGCGTCAGTACGCGTGCCACCTTTTGGGGATGACAAACGCACTTTGGAAATCCGGGCGGGCATATGCACACCCCTTCCAAGAGCTTAAACCGTTTTTTAACGATGCGGTCCTCGAGGGAATGAAAGGCTAGAACGCACAACCGTCCTCCAGGATTTAAGAAGTCCACGGCAAAATCCATAAACCGTTTCAGCCTATCCAGCTCTTTGTTAACGGCAATACGCAGGGCCATGAACGCTTGGGTGGCGGGGTGGCGCCCCTTTTTCATGGCCGCTGCCGGCGCCGCTTTTTTGATAATATCGGCCAACTGCTTACTGGTTTTGATTTCCCCGCGTTCTCTCTCCCGCACAATCCTACGGGCCAATTTTACGGACCAGCGGATGTCACCATAGGTTTTGAACAGCTTTTGGAGTTCGCTCTCCGAAAGTGCATGGATCAACTGCCCGGCGGTAACATCCGATCTTGTGTCCATGCGCATATCCAGCGGCTCATCCCTGCTGAAGCTGAACCCACGACCGCTATTCTTCAGGTGATACAGGGATATTCCCAAGTCCAACAGGATACCGTCAACGGCCGCAATACCCAAGCGGTCCAAAATGTCGGGAAAACGAACAAAGTTTTCGCAAAACAGGTACTTGGACACATCGTATGGAGCCAAGACCCGGTGTGCATGTCTGATCGCCGCCCTGTCCTGATCAATACCGATAACAACGCCCCTGGGAACAATTTTTTGGCATATGGCCTGTGTGTGGCCGGCCCCGCCCAGGGTGCAATCGGCAAAAATCTTGCCTGGTCGACAGTTGATATAATGGCAGACTTCATCCACCATTACAGAAACGTGGGGGTAAGACATGGCATTAAAGTCCCCACTCCGCTATTTCTTTTCGGACCTCCTCTTTCTGTGAATCGATATCGAACTGCTGATAGTCGAGTTCATATTTTTCTCTATCCCAAATCTCAAAATGCTTAAGCTGACCCACGAGCATGATATTTTTTTTGATTCCGGACATCTCTCTAAGGTATGGGGGCAGGAGCACACGCCCCTGCTTGTCACAACGGCAGTCCATGGCCGACCCAATAAAAAAGCGTCGGAACCGACGCATCTCCTCGTTGTTATTTTGACGGTTAAGCACCCGGGTCTCAAGTTTGTCCCATTCGGGGAAAGTAAATGCCCAAAGAGCGCCATCCATTCGGGTGATCATCAAATCGCCCCCGCTATGTTGAATGACCTCTCGAAAGCGCATCGGGATGATGAGCCGCCCTTTTGAGTCGATTGTATGGGATGTTGTCCCCCTGAACATGGTTCAAAACTCCACAATTATCCACTTTCCTCCCTTTTAATGTCTTTTTTAGTGATCTGTCAAGCAATAATTACAATATTAATGAAATATTGAGGAGTTTAACCACATTCAGGGAACCGGTCTGGAAAGCTATTTTTGGGTGGCTTACAAGAAAAGATGGGTAGGCATAGCGCTTCCGGTAGGGGAAAAAGAGTTTGCATGGGCAGTCGTCAGCTAAGGGCTCGCGCAAAAATAACTTCACAT
>CAZWGD010000183.1:0-3004 GCA_964633235.1 uncultured Desulfobacteraceae bacterium
ACCGAGGCCATAAATCCGTATTGGCGGCATATGGCCCAGGCGTCCTGAACGGCTTCCCATACCGGGCTACTGCCGGCAATGCGGAAGACCACCCCGCCGACGGTCTCCTTCAGTATGGGGTGTTTGCTCAACTCAGCTATCTGGTCTCCGTCCGAGCCGGTGAATCCGTGATTGACCACGTGGAAGTACGGTTGAGAGGAACTGTTGGCGTGGCTGTGTGACCACAGTCTAGACAGGTAAACCGGGATGGCGGTCTGTTCGGCAATCTCCTCCAGGGCCGGTGTCAGTTTCTCCAGGTCCTTCCAGGCAAACCCTATCTCCCAGGCAGATACAAGATCCCGGTTTTCAACGACCAGAGAAAGATCTCTTGTTTGAGGGGCACCATAGGAAAAGAGGGTAAACTCATGCCCATGATCCGTCAGTTCACGCATTCGCTGCCTGGTGGCCGGGTTTCTCAGATCCTGTCTGGGTATGCGCAGCTTGCGCACCCCCATTTCCCAGAGCGCCAGCAGCGGGTAGTCGTTGCGCACTTCCTTACGGTCGAACTCGTCCAATCCGCCGCTGGGTGGAATGCCAATGGTTTCCGCCCAGCTTTCACGAAGATCAAATCCCAGGGGAGCGCGAAAATTTTCACGGGGTGAGATGGGGGAGACGGTTTTCACGGCCGGAGGCATCTCACTGTCCGGCTCAGCCAGGCGGCCGTATGTGCGAAAAAAAAGACAGGCATGGCCTTTCTCGTATACGTGTACGATAAAATAGCCGAGCTTGGCAGCGTCATTGCGGCCGGCTTCCATCTCCGGCGGCAATGTTGCCCTCAACATTAGACTGTAGTCCTGGCGCACAAAGGAAGTGGATGGTAAAAGATAGCCGTCCGTATTTCCGTACCGCAGGTACCAGAAGTTATGCACATGCCCGGCGAAAAGTCCTTCCGTGCCGTAAAGATCGAGCAGGTTTAACATCCAGCTCCTGCCGGGTTCACCGATATTGTCGTAATGCTCCGTTTCGTCGGCATGGCACAAATAGGGGGGATAGTGGATATGGATGAAGGTGCGTTTTGTCGCGTTATCGGCAAGATTCCTTTCCAGCCACTCCTTTTGCTTGGCTTCGGCTTGCAGTCCGGTATTGATGATCTGGGCGTTGACAACCACAAAATGACATGCCTTGTGATCAAAGGCGTAGTAATGCTTGCCGAAAGTATCCGTCCAGAGGTCGAGGTGCGCGTCGTTGACCTCACCCGCGGGACTCCATCCCAGCGGCTTGTCACCGACATCATGGTTTCCGGGAACGAGAAAAATGGAATGGTTGAGATCAGCAACCTGCTCCTTGAAACGTTGCGCAGCTTCAAGGTAAAGATTTTCAACCGCGGGAACCGGGTGAATCAGGTCACCGAGATGCATGACAAAGTCCACATCGTAACGGTTCAGCTCGCGCACCACATGGCGCATGCGTCCGTTGGCCAGACGATTGACGTCAAACGGTGAATTGCACTCGGTTTCGCCCTGGTTCAGGTGGGTGTCCGCGATCACCGCAAAGGTAAACATGCGCCGACCTCCGGGCATATGGGAGGTTCTCCTGCGGGAAGGTTTTTGGCTAAACATTTGGAGCCTCCTTTTTTCAATTAATGCACGCGTATCATGAGGTCCGTTCGCCTTTTTTCTTTTTTTTGGCCCCTTTTACACGGCTGTAAATCATGAAGCCGTTGGATAGAACCGTGAGCAGCCAGAATATCCAGCAAATGGCGTTTCGGAAAAAGATCCCATAGCCACCCCCGGATATCAGCAGCGACTGCCGGAAACTGTCTTCAAGCAGAGGGCCGAGAATATATGCGATCAGGAAAGGGGCCGCCGGGATATCCAGCCGCAACATCGTGAATCCCAGAATGCCCATAAACAGCATGACCAGGATATCGAAGATATTGTTGTTGACGGCATATGACCCAAAAACACACAGTATGAGGACAACCGGATAGAGTACGCGGTTGGGAATATCGGCGATGCGGCTTATGGTGCGGATTGACAACTTGCCGACGATAAACAGATAGGCGGAGCTGAGCATGATGCCCATAAAAATGGCATAAATCATCGGCAGGTTCTGCGTGAACATGACCGGTCCGGGCCTGAGTCCGTGAATCATGAAGGCCCCCAGGATGACCGCGGTGATGACATCTCCGGGAATACCCAGGGCCAAAAGGGGGATCATTGTCGCCCCGGCAACGCCGTTGTTGCCCGCCTCGGCCGCGGCCACACCCTCAATTTCGCCTTTGCCGAAGTTGTCCGGATTTTTGGATGTCCGTCGTGCCTCGCTATAAGACAGGAAGGCCGTGGGAGCACCGCCTATGCCCGGGATCGCTCCCAGAATGACACCGAAAATACTGCCGCGCAGAATGGACTTGAAGCATCGTCGGAAATCGGCGAAGGTGGCCCCGGTTCTGCCGAGGGAACCGACCGATAGCTGTTTCCTGTTCCTGCGGGTGTAGTGGTTGATAATTTCCGGAAGGGCGAATAGGCCGATCAGAACGGGAATGAAATTGAGCCCGGCCATTAACTCGGGTTCCCCGAAAATGAATCGTTCGGTGCCGTAAATGGTGTCCAGCCCAATGGTGGCGAGAATCAAGCCGAAACAGGCCGAAATGATACCCTTGGCAATGTTGTCACCGGACACCCCGGCGATGATGGAAAGAGAAAAAAAGATGAGCGTAAAAAACTCAGGTGGTCCGAAACGCAGGGCGAGTCCCGCCAGAAAACCGGTGAATACGATTAGTGAAATGTTGGAAATGAAGTCTGCAAAGCAGGAAGCGTACAGGGCCATGTCCAGCGCGCGCCGGGCCTCGCCTTTTTGGGCCATGGGAAACCCGTCCATAACCGTGCATGACGCGGCCGGCGTTCCGGGAGCCTTAAGAAGAATAGCGGTTATGGATCCGCCGTACAGGCCTCCTTTATAGACCCCCAACAGCAGGAGGATACCCGTCACCGGATTCATGCTGAAAGTAAAGGGCAGCGCCAGG
>CAZWGD010000183.1:3014-5416 GCA_964633235.1 uncultured Desulfobacteraceae bacterium
CGTCATTCCGGGTATGGCGCCGATGATCGTGCCGATGATGACACCTATCAGGATGATGATGAAGTTTTCAAAATGGAGAAAAAGAGCGATTGCCGGCAGGATGTTTTCCATGACTGCCCACCTCCCGTTTTAGCGCAGCGCTTCAAATACACCTAGAGGAATCGGCACATTGGCAACATGCACGAAGAAGAAATACAGTGCCAGCGGCAAAACGGTTGCCACCGGTATGATGATCTTCCAGCGCCTTTCCCCGCCGAACCAGGTCAGAAAGCCAAGGACCGGTATGGTGGCGGCCACCATGCCGATTTGCAGGATGGCATAGTACATTGCGAATAGGGCGCCGAGCATGGCGGCCACCCGCCGCATGGACCGGCCGAAAGGCAGTACGGTGTCACTTTCCGCTTTCCCTTCATGCGTATCCAATTCTTGCGCAGCGCCGCGATGCGCCGTCTTTTTCCACGTGATTATTCCCTGCACCAAGAGTATGATGCTGGCGAGACCCGCCACCGCCACCACGATGAGGGGCCAAAAGTCAGGAGAGAGTGCCCGGACTTCGACGCCGTCCGGGACAACGATACCTTGCGGGATAATAACCAGCCAAGCGGCTGTGGCCAGCAGCAACAGCACCGCGCCGATCCAAATTTCACGGGATGGCCTAAAGGTCATTTGGTTTCCTCTCGCTTCGATGAAACATTCTCTGATTCAGCCGCACGGTCACCCCCCCAAAATCTTACCTCTGCGGTTTTCCTGTGCGTGGAGCACCGCTTTCCTGCTTTACCTGTCCGGCGTTATGGGGGCCACATAAGGAAAACGGGCCTTGGCCTTGGTCTGTACGGCCCCCTCGTTGCGGACGAAGCGCTGGTCGTCACCGGGCCGGGCCACATACGCCCAGGTAGGGCTCCCGGCCATGGCGGCTTTGACGAACAGCCGCTTCTTCTGGCTGTCCATGATGTCCCCCGTGATGCCTTCCGGATCCCAGCCTTTAAGCGCCTCCGATTTCAAATCCTGCGCCAATTGCGCCGTTTCCGGGTTGCCTGCCAGGTTATTCAGTTCCTGAGGGTCTTCATCCAAATTGAAAAGCATATCGGGCTTTCCATGGGTATAGATATATTTAAACGCTTCACGCCTGACCATGCGGCAGGGGGCACAGGTTCCCTCGCCGGTGTATTCCGAAATCACCTGATCCGGCCGGCCCGCATCCTGCCCCGTTTCCAGAAGTCCGGTTAGACTGTAGCCATCAACAGGAACCGCCGGAGCAGGCGGGCTGCCGCCGGTGGCCCAGTCCAGAAAAGTGGGCAGCAGATCTACAAGCGATACCAACCGGCTTACCCGTCGGGGCCGGAAACGACCGGGGCAGGACACGATCAGGGGAACACGCGCCGACCACTCGAAGAAGGTCTGTTTAAACCATTGTCCCCGTTCGCCCAGCATGTCTCCGTGGTCGGAGGTGAACACGACGATGGTGTTTTCGTCCAGGCCGGTTTCACGCAACACTTCCATTAAATGTCCGACCTTGTCGTCTATATAGCTGATCATACCAAAATAGGCATGCCGTGCATTGCGTACGTGTTCTTCGGTGACCGCGTTGAGATCCCCGCCATGGGCATAGTGTATCCAGCGGCTGAAGGAATCCATCTCGTCAACGGGAATGGGAGGCACGGCAGGCATATCGATTTCAGCATGCTTGTATCGATCCCAGTATTTTTCATGGACGATGTAGGGAGAGTGGGGGTGTGTAAAACTGACGGTTAAAAAGAAGGGATTACCACCACGATAGCGAGCCAGATCGTAAAGTTTTTGAACCCCGGCGTATTCGACTTCGTCGTCATAGTCAATCTGCAGGCTGCGCACACATTTTCCGGCCCCGATAACCGCGCCCATGTTAATACCCGTGGGCCGGTTGTGCGCCCCTTCCCGCCAGTCCGGTGACCATGAATAGTTGGAGGGGTAGATATCGGTGGTGATCCGATTTTCATATCCGTGCAACTGGTCGGGCCCCACAAAATGCATCTTGCCGCACAGGGTGGTTTCGTAGCCGATATGGTTTAAATAATGCGGAATGGTCGGTTCGCAAGATGCCATTTCAGAGGCGTTGTCCCAGACCCTGATGGAGTTGGCGTACCGACCCGTCAGCATTGACATGCGCGAGGGTGTGCACAGGGGAAAATTGCAATAGGTGTTTTCGAATACAACCCCGTTTTCCGCCATGGCCTCCAGGTGGGGCGCTTTGACCGTGGGATGTCCATAGGTGGGCAGGGCCGGGGCGGCCATTTGATCTGCCTGGATTAACAGGATGTTTGGCATTTTGATTCTACTGTCGCCGCTCATCTGGTTTCCCCCTTTTCGGCGTGTATGGTTTTAAGGGATTGGAATGCTAATGGAAGGATTGAAGTGATGTTATC
>CAZWGD010000184.1:0-5415 GCA_964633235.1 uncultured Desulfobacteraceae bacterium
ATCTGCGTACGGTATCTGATTTTGTGGCCGGCCTGAGACGAATAAGGCTTCTGAGGTGTTTGTTTCTTAACATTTAGTTACCCACATCAGAATATAGAAAAAGCTGTTTTTGTCAACGGTTTTCTGATGAGATGATAAATTGCTTGCATGGAAATGGCCAGATCCAGAGATAAGCCTAGGACCGGTCGCTTCTGAATAATCTAGATGACGATATCCGTCTGGGTCGGAGAACAAATTGCTAAAAGCGCCAATCGGCGGGTATTGGTATACCGCATAAAATTCATTCCTAAAGGTATTGACAAGCCAGCCGTACAGGTTATATCGAAATGCTGTGGATACGGGCAATGCCATTTTTCTACTCTAGGACTGGAGTGCATTAAATGGAGAAGATGATTCAGACCGTTTTGATTTTATGCGGAATGCTATTTACGCTTACGCTATCGGCTCTTCAGGTAGCGGCCACTGACGGCGAACAGACGCCCTCTCTAGCCATCAGCGGGGGAATCGAGATGGAGGCCCGCCTTGAAAGCACGGACCCGGCCGAGGGCGGGGGAGAACACAGCAGCGAACTGGTCCTGGCTTCCCTGGAGGTGGGTGTTGAGGTGGTATTTAACGAACAGGTGAGCGGTTCGATGCTTTTCGAGTACGAGGGCGGCGGGGAGGTAACCCTGGATGAAGCCGTGATTATGATCGACGGCGGCGACACCGTTCCCATCCAGGTGACCGCGGGAGAGATGAATCTGCCCTTTGGCGATTTTGAAACCCATATGCTCAGCGGCACGCTGGCTTCAGACATCGGGGAGGTCCGTGAGGCGGCTGTTCAGGTGGGCGGAGAGTACGGCGGGTTCTCCGGCGTCGCCTTCATCTTTAACGGTGGCGTGGACCGGGTGAACCAAAGGGGCAACCCCATGGATAATTTCGGCGCCGAGGCCGGCTATGCCCTGGACGCGAACGCTTTCACCCTGGAGGCGGGGCTTGCCTACATCAACAACCTCCTGGAAGCCGACGAGTGGGAGGAGATCATGGATGAAGAGGAGACGGCGCTCAGGGCTTACGTAGGCGGCCTAAGCGCTCAGGGGATGTTAACCCTGGGACCATTCACGGTCATGGGCGAGTACCTGCGGGCCCTGGACGACCTGGAGTGGGTCCACGAGGAGGGTTTTACCGTGGAAGACCCGATTTCGGCTTACAACGCCGAGGCGGGTTATGCCTTTTCCCTCGGCGAACGGGAGGCGGTTGTCGCCGCGGGATATCAGGGCACGCACAATGCCTACGGCCGGTTCCCGGAAAGGCGTTATCTCGGCACCGTGGGTCTGGAGCTGTTCGAAGCGGTCACCCTGGCCGCGGAGTACCGCTACGACGTCTTCGAAAACAGCGCCAGGGAAACCCTGGTAACCGTGCAGCTCGCCCTGGAATTCTAGCCCCTAGCCCTCCTGAGGCGAGCCGTTCATCCCTATAGAAGGGCGCACAATCTGTTCCCGATCTCGGAAACCGCCCGGGTTACCGGGGAATCGGCAAACTTCTCTTGAAAAGCGGTCCCGGAATCCCCGCAGGCCACTACCCGGGGATCAAAGGGAATCCTGCCCAGGAAATCGAGGCCCAGGGATTTGGCCATCCGTTCGCCCCCGCCTTGACCGAAAAGATCCACGGCCCCACCGCAATGCGGGCAGGAAAAGCCGCTCATGTTCTCGACGATCCCGAAGATATCCATGTTGACGGTTTTGCAGAAGTTGATGGACTTTCTGACATCCGCCAGGGAGACCTCCTGGGGCGTGGTGACGATAATGGCTTTGGCGTCGGGTATGTTCTGGGCGATAGTGAGAGGCTCATCTCCGGTTCCCGGGGGGGAGTCGATGACCAGGAAGTCGAGATCGCCCCATTCCACGTCGGCGATAAATTGCCGGATGGCAGAGTATTTAATGGGCCCCCGCCAGATAATGGCGTCATCCCTGGAAGGGGTCAGGGATTCGATGGATACGGCGGAGAGGTTCCGTGAATAGCGTTTGGGCTCCAGTTTCCGGTTTTTACTGAGATTCAGCATGCCTTCAAAGCCCAGCATGCGGGGAACATCGGGCCCGTGCAGGTCCACATCCATGATGCCTACCCGGTGGTTCTTGCGGGCCAGGTCCATGGCCAGGTTGACGGATACGCTGGTTTTGCCCACCCCGCCCTTGCCGCTCATGACGATAAGTTTATGCTTAAAAAACCCAGGGATTTTTTGAGCATGGCATCCTGTTCGGCCTGGGGGTTTTTCGGTGGCGGTGAACCGGCGATGGTGACGTTTTCGGTTTCCATTTTCTACGCTGCTCCTTCTACTATGTAGGATAAGGTTTCCTTTCCATATTTGGCCCTAAACATGGGTATGCTGGTTATGCTTGTCAAGACCGGACTGAGAGGGTTACAGGGTAACCGCATTTGGATGTTGAGTCGGCACCAACGCTCCGCAGCCATGCAGATCTCTTTTCAGTCGTCTGAAATGAGATCCGCATCGCCGCTACGCTTCATCAGTTCCAAATGCGGTCACCCTGGAGGGAGCAGGGCGCTGTAACGCAGTGCTTTGATTTAAATGGGATTATCATGCGAATGCCTGCGGGCATGTGCGCCTCTTTTGCCCGGGTCCACGGGAACCGCCAGGCTTAAATAGCGCTGACGCTCCTCGAACATCAGCCGTTTTTCCACCATGGATTTCAGAAAGGCGCTGATTTTTGGGGCGGGGTTGGCCGGGAAACGGGTCAGAATCGACCGCAAGGAGCGCTGTGAGGCACAAAAAAGATAAATGGAGCGCGAGGCCCCCACCAGGCGGTGAGTCAAGGCCTCCCTTCCCAGGCGTTTCTGCCGGATGATTAAAAAATCGCGGCCGTCCCGGTAGCTCAATATGCATCCCGAGGCGGGATCTCCCTGCAGGGCGGCGTAATCCCGCTGCCAGCGTTTGATTTCAGACTTGACCGGCTTCCAAAGCGTGCGCTGCCTGAGCAGATCGCCCCTGAAGGCCTGGATGGTGAACCGCAGGGCTCTCGAGATTTCGGCGGGCAGCAGGGCGGCATAGCGCGGGTGGTTATAGATGGCCTTGATTCCGTACACATCCGGCTGCCGCCACACCGGACTGCCGTAGCCCAGCCAGAACGAGACAAAGCGCATGGGACGAAATGGTCGGGCAAAGGCCATGTTTCTAAGGGTCTCCGCCACATCCCGGGTGTCGCTGCCGGGAAAGTGAAGGATCAGGTTGGAGATATTTCTGATGCCCAAAGCCTCGCAGTTTTTCATGATCTCCAGGTTGTCGATGGCGGTGGTCCCTTTGTTGAGTTTGCGCAACAGCGCGCTGCTCAAAGCCTCGATGCCGATCTGGACCCTGTCGACGCCCGCGGTTTTCATTTTCATCAGGCCATCAAAGGGCGTTTTGGCCCGGATTTCACAAAACAGGCGCAGATCCTTGTGCAGTTGTTCAATCCCGGGAAACAGCGTCTTTGGCGCCTTGGCCGGTATCAAGTTGTCCGTGAAGGCCACGGAGAGGGTTTTGTGTCTCGTAGTGAGATCGTCGATCTCTTCAACTACCTTGCGGGCTTTTTTGCGACGATATCCCCGCCATTGGGTGTTGAGATTGCAGAAGGCACATCCGGAGGCTTTTTTTTCTTGGGTGGTTTTCCGCCACCAGCAGCCCCTGGAAATTTCCAGGGGCAGGGTGGGGAAAAAGGTTTTTGCAGGGCCGAGGGTTTTTAACAGCCGGAAATAGTCGCTGAAGTCCGGCCTGGGAAGCTGATTCAGGTCGTTTACCTGGGAAAAGGAAACCGGGTCGTCCCTGTTAAGGCTCTGTATGGTGCAAACCCCCCGGATGGGCGGCAAATCCTCCAAAGTGCCCCCGCGGATCAGGTGGCCTGTCAGGGCCGCCAGGGGCTGTTCGCCCTCTCCCTGGACCACGGCATCAACCTGGGGTAGAGCCTTGAAAAAATCAGCGGTAACCCCGCCGGCTAAGGCACTCCCGCCTATGACGGCGGTGAGATGGGGGGCCCTCTGTTTGATACGCTTCAGGAAGTAGAGTCCGGAGGTGAGCTGGCATAGGCACAGGCTGAATCCTACCAGGGTAAAAGGGTGCCAGTCCGTACCATTGATGAAATCATCCGAGACGGTTTTGACCCGGTGGGCGAGTTCCCCCAAATCGGCCTTACGCAGTCTAGAACTGCCGATCGTAGTCCGCCTGAACACTCTTTCTGCTTCTTCAAGGTGTTCAGGATTCAACAGGGCGGCATAGACCGTTTCCGCCCGCCAGGTTTTACGGGAAACAGCCTGGTAAAGATCATATCCGACAGCGGCGGCGATCTGCAGATAGACCGGATAGGTGACGACCGCCATATTTGCATACCGTCTGTTCAAATAGGCTTTCAAGGCCCCCAGTTGCAGCGAAGGGCGGTTGAAAAGCGGCCAGGGCGGTGATACCAAGGCGACACTTCCGGAAGGTGCGGATGTACGGTCCATTTTCAGATCCCGCAAATGAGTCTTTGTGGGGGTGTTATGTAAGTCTGTCGGTTACGGCAGGCCTGCCTTCCTTTTCAGCCGCATCAATCTGGTTTCAGTGTTCAGGTTTCGGGCTTGGCGGTTTCCGACACCTGACACCTGATAACTTAAGCGATATTTCCATCAGTCTCGGTCTACACCCTCCTCATGGCAGTTCCGGCTAGACAACCGAGATACCACCGTGTCCCTTCATCACCTCAGGGTAAGATTCACGGAGATACTTCACCGCCCTTGGAAGAAATTCCATGATATCCCGGGCGGTGATTCCATCCTCACCCTTATCTTCCGCCGCCATGTTCCCGGCCAGTCCGTGGATAAAGACACCACTTCCAACGGCGGCTTCCACCGGCAGGCCCAGGCCCGACATGGCGGCGATGGTTCCGGTGAGAACGTCTCCGGAGCCGGCGGTTGCCATACCCGAATTGCCGGTTAAATTGACGAACACCCGTTGATCCGGCATCCCGACGAGGGTGCGGGCTCCTTTCAATACGATGACCGCATTCAAAGACGCGGCCGTTTCCCGTACCAGATCCATTCTGCGGGTTTCAATCTCTTCTACCGGTATGCCGGTTATGCGGGACATTTCGCCGGTATGGGGGGTTAATACGGTGGCGGCGTGTCGCTTGCGGATGATGTCGGTATGTCCGCATAAGGCCGTAATGCCGTCACCGTCGATGACCAGCGGTCGATCAATGGCCGCTGCCAGGTTGCGGGCCAAATGCTGGGTCTGGTCGTCCAACGACAGTCCTGGCCCCAGAACCACCATGTCCACCTTTTGGCAGAGATCGAGCAGCGGGCTTTCATTGGTCCGTGACATAGCGCCACGGACGGTTTCATCCATGGGGTAAAAAACAATTTCGCTTCCCGCCGCGGCAATGACGGGGATGACCGATGCCGGTGCCGCCA
>CAZWGD010000185.1:0-2092 GCA_964633235.1 uncultured Desulfobacteraceae bacterium
TATTCCCGGCGGTAGCGCTCCCTATGTGGAAAATGCGCGCGGCCGGTGCGTACAAACAGGTCAGTTTCAAGCGTGCCGCCCGTATATTCATATCTACATCTTCAAGGTATGCGAAGAAATCTTCATCAAACAATCCGACCCTTTCGAATACCCGGCGTCTATACATGGCGGCACCCGCACAGGCACCGAAAACGAGACGAGGAGTATCGAAAAAATCACTATCCTTTTCAAGGGTGCCGATTCTATAGCCAATCCCCCCCCTCAAAAAACCGTCACCGGCACCGTCTAAAACCTTACGCTGGTAATAGTTAAGCATCTTAGGTGCGCAAAAATCAACCCCCTGGTTCAATTCAAAAGCCTTGACCATTTCTGATAAAAAGACCGGGTCCAGCTCCGTATCGTTATTCAACAGCAAGATATAAGGGCCGCATGATCGCCTGATGCCCATATTAACAGCCGTGCTAAAGCCACGGTTCGATGTTAATGGTATGGTAATGACATCGGGATAATGATCTTCTAAATAGGCTAGGGACCCATCCGTGGAGCCATTGTCAACCACAATCACCTGGTAATCGGAAAAATCCTGGCTGGATATGGAATCTAGGCAGGTTTTTAGGAGTGGCTTTCCATTAAAGTTGGGAATAATAATGCTGACTGCCGGGTTAGTCATGGGGCTTTTGAATCAGCTTTTCATTCATCAACCGGGTAGTGCTATGTCCGGTCATTAATTGAATCAGTTCCACTCGCCCGCCGTATGATGCCACAAATCGACGCCCTACGACCTCCTGGGTTTGGTAATCCGAGCCTTTGACCAGGATATCGGGTCTCAGCGCTTTGATAAGTGACATGGGGGTATTTTCAGCAAAAAGGATGATTAAATCCACATACGATAAGGCACTCAGCATGCTTACCCTGTCCTCTTGGCACAGTATGGGCCTTTGGCTGCCTTTAAGCGCCCGAACGGAAGCGTCCGTATTTAGCCCGACGATCAAGCGGCTCCCCAGGCGGCTGGCCTGATTGAGCAAATGAATATGTCCCGGGTGTAACAGATCGAAGCAACCGTTGGTAAACACGATTTTTTCTCCCGCCGCTCTCCAGGTGTTCACCTGCATCCGGGCGGTTTCCAAGGTGACCAGGCGGTGAGAATCGTTCCATGTTGGCGCATTTTCAGTCGATCTCAAGGCGGTTTGTAATTCTTTGAGATTTATGGGCTGGGTTCCCACTTTCCCCACCACCACACCGGCGGCATAATTGGCCAGCTTGGCCGATTGGAGAAAAGAGAGGCCTGAAGCCACACCTACCGCCAGGGTGGCAATCACCGTATCTCCGGCGCCGGAAACATCATATACCTTGCGGGCTTCGGTGGCGATGATGGTGGGCTCACCCTCTTTACCGGCCAGACACATTCCCCTGGCTCCGCGGGTCAATAGACACCAATCGAAATTGAGCCGTTTCCTTGTCGATGCCGTTAAGGATGCGGCCAATTGGTCGTCTTCGTTGAAATCGACACCACTTACCTGCTGCAATTCCTTGGTATTCGGCGTGGCACAGGTTGCCGAATCGTATCGCTCCCAGGCCATACCCTTGGGATCGACAAAAACAGGAATATGGTGTCGGCGACACCCTGAGATGATATCCTGAGCAAGCCCATGGGTTTGGAATATTCCCTTGCCGTAGTCAGAGAGTATCACCGCGTCATACTGTCTGAAGTGGGCATTGAATATGGATAACAGTTTCGTTTTGGTCCCTGTATCCAGCGCATGAGTGTTTTCTTGATCAAACCTGAACATTTGTTGGTGCTGACCCATCACCCGGGTTTTCTCAATAGTGCATCGTGTGGGATCGGTCAGCATGCCGGATTTGATTTTCTTACATCGGGTCATAGCGGCCAGGCGCTCCCCGGCATCGTCTTTCCCGCGAACCCCGATAAGCATACATGCGCACCCCAACCCGTAAAGGTTCCCGGCGACATTTCCGGCCCCGCCCAGGGCCTCGGAGCGGTCGATGATACGTACAACCGGGACAGGTGCTTCAGGAGAGATGCGTCTGACCTCTCCCCACAGGTATCGGTCGACCATCACGTCTCCGATCA
>CAZWGD010000185.1:2102-5405 GCA_964633235.1 uncultured Desulfobacteraceae bacterium
TGGACAATAACGCTACATCAATCAAAGGGGTGATCCTCCGCTTTAAAGATGTTTCGAACTACATAAACGGGCTTGTTCTGGGACTCATGATAGGTTCTGGATTGAATCTCCGCCAGCAGGCCCAAGGTGATGAATTGCAGCCCGATGAACAGTAACAGGATCGCCAGCAGCAATAAGGGACGGTTACCCAGGGGTATGCCGAAAAACTGTCTTTGGACGACCAGAAAAAGCGCCAGCAGAAAGCCCATGGTGGCGCTTGAAAACCCCAAAAGACCGAAGATTTGAATGGGTCTCGTCGCATAGCTCAACAGAAACTTAACGGTTATTAAGTCAAGCAGAACCGGCAATGTGCGGGAGATGCCGTATTTGGATTTGCCATATTTCCGCTCCCTGTGGTTTACCTTTATTTCCGCAGTACGGGTTCCCAGGGTGCTGGCGATGGCAGGAATGAAGCGGTGCATCTCTCCATACAACTTGATGTTTTGGGTGATCTCCTTCCGAAAGGCTTTCAACGTACAGCCGTAGTCGTGCAGTCTGACTTGGGTGGCCATGGATATCAGCTTGTTGGCGATAATAGAAGGTAACCGGCGGTTTAAAAACCTGTCTTTGCGGTTAAAGCGCCACCCGCACACGATATCATAACCCTCGTCCATTTTTTCAAGCAAAGCCGGGATATCCTTGGGATCGTTTTGCAAATCGGCGTCAAGGGTGATGATGGTATCACCCCGTGCGTGATCAAACCCCGCCGAAAGGGCTGCTGTTTGGCCAAAATTTCTACGGAAACGAATGATCACCACCCTGTTATCTTTTTTAGGTAACGTTGTTAATATATCGCGGCTGCCATCGGTGCTGCCGTCGTCAACGAAAATGATTTCATAGGCCCTGTCCAAACCGTGCAAAGCCGCGGTTATCTCATGATAAAGAGGGGTGATGTTATCTTCTTCGTTATACACGGGGACGACGATGGATATTTTCAAATTGATATCTCCTCAGGGTGCTGGTACTTATATAAGTGTGTGTTATTTATGTTTGATTCACATCCGGGTCTCTATAAACGGCTGGTTGAAATGAAACACCCCGAACTCGAGCTGTTGGTCGGGGATGAGGAGGGAGTGGGAGTACTTGAGCCGGATTGAGCTGTCTTAAAAGTCAGCTTCCTTCCATAGGCGGTTCCTTTGGCGTTGGAAGCGACGATTCTGAATGCATAAGTCGTATCAGGTGTCAGGGAAGCAATATCCACGGAGACAGAAAGGTCTACATTACCCCCACCGGCGTTGTATTTCACCGTGATACTGTTAATTGAGGCGCTGGTGTTGTATTCAAAGTAATAGGTGGTATCGTTTCCATTGGGATTGACAGTACCGTTCAAGGTAACGGATGTATCACCGACGGCGCTTGCTGAAAGGGTCATCACCGAAGGCGCTTTGGTCGGAATCTTCTGGATGGTTTTGAACCATGTATCGGCCATGACCTGATATCCGGCATCATTGGGATGCAGTCCGTCAGCGGATAGGGATGCCCAATTCTTAACCATTGCCGCATAATGGTCTGACAGCAGTATATTCTTTTCCTCAGCCAATTTTTTAATACCAGGATTGAGTTCATTGGGTATCACCGTTTTGGTCCCATTCTGCGTATCAGGTGTCAGTGTGGCGATAATCGGTCGTACACTCCGCTCGGCGCTTCTTTCAAGCATTGTTTTTATATTGCTTATGGTTGTTTGACTGGAAAAAAGACCGATATCGTTTGTGCCTTCCATGATCAAGATATAGTCGACGTGACTGTATGAATCAAGAACATCATCTATTCTGATGACCCCCTGGCTGGTATCTTCACCGCCAACCCCCCAGTTATATACGTAAGATGTGCGTTTGTCCGCCTTCAACAGCGCCTCCAATTTAGGTTCATATCCGCCAATTCGTTTCCCGGCTCCCTCTTTTTCCGTCACATAGGGTGTTCCCTTGGTAATACTGTCCCCGAAGCCGATGATAACGGTCGCACTGGCTGCCGTATTTGACGGCGTCGTAGTTGACCGGACTTCGTCCGGCCCTGTCTCCGGCTGGCTTTCATCGTCAACCGGTCTGTCTATTTCCCACGTAGAGCCGGTCCATCTGCTGTGATATTCTCGATAGGTATCACCTTCAAAACTGAACCAGGTGATGGTTGGATGGTTATCTGCATTAATACTTATCGTCGGCCTGATATCGGGAACATCGTTCTCCAAATTTACCATTTCCGGTGTTTGCCAGACATATCCGTTCCATTTTGAAAGAAAGATATCGTCGTCAACACCATTGAGCCCCGCCCATACGATCCATGGCGTATTGTCTCCGTCAACGACAACGCAGGGAGACGTATTTGACTGAAAACCGGTATTGATCTCCTGTGGGTATGACCAGTCCGTGCCGTCGAACATGCTAAAAAACAAGCTGCTTCCCGTACCCGTCACCCCCGTCCAAACAATCCAAGTGATGCCATCTGTCCCCGAGTCAACACTGGGGTGCAGGTTTGCCATGTTTTCTTCGGACACGCGTACCTTGTGAGTCCATGCTTCACCGGAGAACCTTTGATAATGGATATGGTCATACCCATCCACCTGCTCAGACCAGGCCTTGTCAACATGCACAGGCGCTTTTACATCCTGACCGCAAAAACATTCGCCCTGGAATCCCATGATAAGTGCAAAAAAGATCAATACCGGAAGCAACTGAAATTCAGTCTTGGTTAGATTTCTCATTCTGATTTTCCTTTTCCAATTTCCTTTTCCCCTGTTATTTTGGAATTTCCACCAGGCCGATAAAGACGAACGAGTAAAGTGAGACCGCAAACATTGCTAAGGTCAGTATATGTAAAGCCGGCCGGTTGATGTTTTCCCTGATCTGAAAAAGCTGAAAGCCGAATATGGGGACTATGGGTAGTAAGTACCTGCCCTGGGCCTGGAAATCGGAAGTCCACGATTTCCAAAGAGCGGCGCAGATAAGCAATCCACAGCAAAGTACCGTGTAGAAGATCGTAAACCTGGCTTGGGGGCTTGATTTGTAGAAAGAAAAAAAGACAACCACCAAAAGGAAAAGGGTGCCCAGTATCCTTGGGAAGTGGTAATACTTTTTGGACCCCGATATGGAGGTGTACCCGTATACCCCGAAAGCACTTCTAAACACCTTTTCCCCCCAGCGGTGTTTAACGATGACATCATGCAAAGATACGCCCCGTTCCCTGAGTCTAATTCCCGGCATTTTTTGCGCCAGCGGCGTACTGGGTTTGTAAGCGCGCCGGGCTAGCTTCTCCCGGCATGCCGTTTCT
>CAZWGD010000186.1:0-5396 GCA_964633235.1 uncultured Desulfobacteraceae bacterium
CCAAAGTGTTGACGATCAGGGTCTCACCGGACAAGGTCTTCAAGGTCCCGGCCGCCCTTCGGGCAGTCGATTCCAGTCGTTCCACCGCCTGCTGAGTGGTGGAGAAGGGGGTGCCGTCGGGAAACGCCACCGATGCCACCACAATGGTGGACGCTTGCTTGGGAAAGACGTTGAACTTGATATAACCGCCCATCACCAAACCGGAACATGACAGCAGCAGCGTGATGCAGAGGCTGACAAAGAGGTAGCGGTGGCGGATGCAGCGTTTCAGGACCGGCAGGTAGATTTTTTTTGCCGCCTTTTCCATGCCGGCCACGGTTGTGGTGTGAAAACGTTCCACGAAAGCAAGGATCCTGTTCTTTGGCGCCTGGGGCTGGGTCTTATCCTTCAGGTCGGAGAGATGAGCGGGTAGAATGACCATGCACTCCCCGAGAGAGATGAGCAGGCAGGCAATCACCGCCGTGGGCAGGGCCACGATAAACTTTCCCATCATGCCTTCGATGTGGTAGAGGGGTAAAAAGGCCACGATGGTGGTTAAAATGGCTGCCAGCACCGGCAACCCCACTTCGGAAACACCATTGACCACGGCATCCATAGGTGACGCACCGTTTTTACGATGATAGAAGATGGACTCCCCCACCACGATGGCGTCGTCGGCCACGATTCCCAGAACCATAATCAATCCGAACAAGGTGATTTTGTTCAGGGTAATGCCGCAGAAGTGGACCACGGCCAGGCCGCCTAAGAGGGATATGGGAATGCCCATACCGGCCCAAAAGGAGATCTTGGTATCCATGAAAAGCCACAGCAGGATAAAGACCAGCACCAACCCCATGGCGGCGTTGGAATAGAGGGTGGACAGGTTGGACCGGGTGCTTTCCGTATTGTCGGAAAGGATGATGATCTCGGAACCGCTGGGTAGCAGCTGGTTTTGCTCCTCTGTATAGGTCCGCACCCGGTCGGCGATATCGATGGTATCTTCTTCTCCGGCCAATACATTGATCAGTACGGCCGGCCGGCCGTTGGCCAGGATGGATAAATTGTTTTCGGTGAATCCGTCCTTTATCCGGGCGATATCCGAAAGATAAAGGGTCTGACCGTCCTGACCGTTGATAATTTTTATTTTTGCCAGTTCATTGCCGGTGTACTTGCGGCCCATGGTCCGCAGCCGGATCTCCTCAGCGCTGGTTTTCAGGGTGCCGCCGGACAGGTTCAGGGTGTTATTGGCGATAATATCAGCCACCTCGGTCGTGGTCAGATTGTATTTGCGCAGGATATCCGGGGAAATCTCCACGGAAATTTCATAGGCCCGGGTTCCCGAGAGGTTCACCTGACTGACGCCCGGCAAGCGCTGGATCTCCTTTTTTATGGTGTCGGCCCACTCTTTGAGCCGGGCTTCAGTCATGTCGCTGACCAATCCCAGACTGATGACCGCCTTGGAAATGGAGGGTCTCACAATGGAGGGCGTATCGGCATCAGCGGGAAAGGTGGAGATGCTGTCCACCTCGTTACGAATTTGGTCCAGGAGGCGGTCAGGGTCGTAACCGTCCTTTACGGTGACCACGGTTCTGGATAATCCCTCGCTGGATGTCGAGGTGTACTCGTCGATCCCTTCCAGACCGTCGATGGCATCCTCGATCTTGCGTGAAATGCCCTCTTCCATCTCCTCCGGATCGGCCCCTGCATAGGTAACATTGATGGTGATGAAATCCAGATCCATTTCCGGCATATCTTCCCGCACCATCACGGTGGCGGAAAGGATACCGGCCAGGATCAGGGTAATCATGGCCAGGTTTGCAAATACCCGGTTGCGGGCAAAGGCTTTGATGATGGTATTCATAACAGCTCTCCTGTGTCGGCGGCGTGGATCAGTGATTCCCGGTCAACTGATTTCTGAGTAGCCAGTTTTGCCTCGACCCATTCCTGATCAATGGGTATCTCGGAGGGCATCTCGGAAATCTCCAGCCTGATATTTTCTACGGGATTGTTCAAAGGGGAAGTGATTATCCGGTCTTGGGGGGCGAAATCTCCCGATATGTAAAAATGGTCGCTGTTTTCCATGACCTTATGAACGGAGAGGGTTTTTAGGCGTTCATCCCGCGCCAGATAGACGGTATTGTCCGGGTTGAAGGCCGAGGCCGGGATCTTGACGGCGTTCTCGACCGGTTTTCCTTTGAGATGAACCTTGCAGAACATGCCATCCATCAGAGGGACAGTAGCCTCGCCGTGGCCGGGATCGTCCTGGGAAACATGCACGGCGACGTAAAGGGTCCTGGTTTCAGAATCGTATTTCACAACCCGGTCAAGGGTGGCCGGCAGGTCGGCGGAAACATTCCCGGTAACCGTTTCCACCCGGCACCGGATTTCCTTTAAATTGGACGTCAAGCTTCCGGTTCCACCGGTCGCCCGCAGGCCCAGGTTTTCAAAGGCATCTTTGTCGCTCAAAGCCACCTGGATCTCGAGAATGGTGTCATCGGCCAGGGTCACGACCGGGGTTCCGGTAGTGACATAGGTGCCGGTTTCAATGGATGCGGATCTCACCCGGCTGGTGAACGGCGCCGTGACTACACAGCGCCGGACATTCAAACGGGCTGTTTTCAGGTCTGCCTGGGCATCGGCCAGATTGCTTTGGGCTTCGGCGATTTGCAGGGGATAGAGAGAGATGGATTTGAGCAAATTTTTTTCAGAATCCAAAAGGGAATTATAGCTCTGTTCGGCGGCTTCCACAGCAGACAGGGTGCCGACGCGATCCTGCTCATAGAGCTTTTTCAGGCGGGTATATTCTGTTTTGGCCAGGGCTGTGTTCTTCTTTACAGCGAAGAGTCTGCCCTGATCCTTTTCATAGGATACCTTGAGCTGCTCGATCCGGTTTTTCTGGAGTTCGACTTTGATTTCGGCCTTGGTGGCCGCGCTCTTGTAATCGGCGGCATCAAGTTGAAACAGAACATCTCCTTCTTGAATGACGCCTCCCGTATCCAGGGATTCATGTTTTTCAATGACCTTCCCTGAAACCTCGGGGCTAATTTCGACAATATGAACCGGCTCGGCCTGGCCATATCCGCTGACGGCCAGGGAAACTGGTTGTTTCACCGCCGGTATCGTCTTCACGCTGAGCTTTTTTTCAACCATGGGTTTTCGGGCCGGCGGTTTCTTGGATGCTGCCAAACGGCTCATCCCAACAACGCCGAGGCCAATGATGCAAAGGCAGGTTACGGCCAAGAGGATCGACCGCATGAAGGGTTTGGGGGTGATTGCAGTTGTTTTCATTGGTTCAGGCTCCTTTAGTATGTTGATTTGTGAGAAAGCCTAAACCTTGAGGGGTGGAAGAGTCGTGAAAAAAAAGTGAAAAATTCGTGAAATCACAAATTGAATGTATTGGGAGCCTGCTCCTCCCCATATTTTTCAATCTGCCTATCGTCTTTGAAGCAATCTATTGAAATCAATCCGTTGAGGGATTCTACGAGCAATAACGCAAATCTGTGCCCACGTGGATCCCTCGTTTAAAGGCCTTTGAAATTCAGTCTGATATTGCTGAAATGACCGCTTTCATGAAAGCGGGAAGATCATCCGGTGTACGGCTGGTGATCAGGTTTCCGTCATTGACGACTTCCGCATCTATCCAGTCGGCCCCGGCGTGAATCAGATCGTCTTTGATGGCGAAAAAGGATGTGACACGGCGATTTTCAAGTATTTTTGCAGAAGCAAGCATCCAACCGGCATGGCAGATAGCGGCCACAACCTTTCCAGCGTCAAAGGCGTCTCTTACCAGTTTGATCATTTCCGGATAGCGGCGCATAAGGTCCGGTGCATAGCCTCCGGGAATGATGACGCCATCGTAATCCGTGGCGGACAGATCTTTTGCATCCGCTTCGGCCTTTGCGGGGATCCCTGATTTTCCGGTGTAATACGTGCTTCCGGACCCGGCCGTAACCACTTCGGCCCCGGCTTCTTTCAGGCGGTAGTAAGGGTACCAGAATTCAAGTTCATTATACATATTTTCAAGCAAAATGATGACTTTCTTGTCTGTGAGTTCCATTTTTCCCCCTTTTTGTTTATCCAGATAATACGCTAAGCTGTGTCTCTGCCTCGCTATAAGGTCATCACCCTTTCACCAGTGAACTCCTTGCTCAACTATCAAAACCAAAAGCCCCACGCAAGACCCCTAACGAAACGAAGCCTCGCTCTTGGCGTCCGGTGGAAACGATCGTATGGCAAACCTGAATGGGCGCTAGAGCAGCGTAATCAAAACCACTCCAAGGAGTACCGTGGCACAACCCAGGACTGTCTTGGCGGTGATACGTTCCACATCTTTCAGGAAAACGGTGCTGAGAACCAGAACCACTAGCGGGTGGAGGCTCGTCAGGGGGGCCACCAGGACCACATCCCCGTAGGAGAGGGAATATAAAATACAGAGCCACCCAACGGCCAAAGAGAGCCCCCCGGCAACAAACAGTGTGAAGTCTTCCGGTTTAAACACGAATTGTCGGCGTTGTTTCGGCGACAAAGCCAGAACTATTAAATAGGTTGCCAGGGCGGCGGAAAATCCCAGGGCGGCACCCACCACCGGTAAGTTTAATTCCTGCAGGCCAAGCTTGCGGAAAGTAATGGCAACCCCGCCGCTCAATGCGGCCATGAAGGGGATGGCCAGGTCTTTCCGATTAATGCGGCCATGCGCATTTTGACTGTTTTTATCCCGTTCGAATATAATGATCCCACTTACAATCAAGACAATACCGACCGCCAGGGCTAGGGAGAGCTTTTCATCGAGAAACACGATGGCCATGACTGAGGCGAAGGCCGGAACGGTGGCCAGTATCGAAGATGAAATCGAGACCCCTATGCGTTTCATACTGGTGAATAAGAACAAGCGAACCAGGGCAGGGGCAAAAATACCGGCTATAATAAAGTATACATCGGCCTTGATATGGCTCAGAATCAATCCTGCGGGCAAGGTCACAACGGCTAGAATCCAGTAAAAGACGAAACCGACCAATGTCAATATGGTTGCCGTGTAAAAGGGCGTAGCCTTGGACAGGGCCTTCCTGACGATAATAGCATTCAGACCGATAAAAAGGGAGGCCAGCAGTGCAAAAAATATTGCCATATGAGTTCCAGCCGGGCAGATGTGCCAATAGGATAACGGTTAGGGGTTCATAACACAGGAAACCCCATCGGCCAACAGCTAAGGCGATCTCTTTCTTCTTGAAGCCAGGCAGCGCAGGTTGCCTCACCATCCAGAGGAAATATTGCTCCTTTGCTTTTAATAAGCCCACGATTGGCGTTTTCATGATATGGTGTTACAATGTCATTGAAAGCGGCGATGACATAAGACCACACCCTTAAAAAGGACCCCTATTCATTTGGATCCATTTTTCATAGGGCACTGACATTAAGAT
>CAZWGD010000187.1:0-5386 GCA_964633235.1 uncultured Desulfobacteraceae bacterium
TAGCGGCCCCGCACACGCCGGCGCCAACGGATAACCGGGAAGATCCAACTGTACGGTCTGTATCCGAGAAAGCCGGCGGGGATGAACCGGCGGCCGCCGGAAAGAAAAAAACGGAAGCCGCTCCGGCCGCCTCCGGCGTGCTGGAGATTCCCAGCACAGGTCCAACATCGCCGTCATCAGCGGTACCGATACCGACACCGCAAAAAGAGAACTATATCCTAAAAATCCTTGCCGTGGAGAGAACCTGGATGAAGGTCATTATCGATAACCAAAAGTCCAGAGAGTATACCCTTTCTCCAGGGGATCGACTGGCGCTGGAGGCCGACTCGGAGTTCAATCTGCTTATCGGCAATGCCGCCGGTCTGAAAATGGAACTCAATGGAAAAACACTCAACACGGGAGGCAAAAGCGGGCAAGTGATCAATGTGAAGATCCCCTAGCCTTGTGTACAGGCCTTTAGATAATGTTTCTGGGGAAGGCTAGAATGAGGAAGCAGTATGGCCATGCGCTGACAACCGACAAGGCACCTAAAAATAGTTATCTTGGAGCTTATAGGATGCATCCATGCAAACCGATACCAATAAAATCCTGGTCGATAGCATTAAACGCCTGTTAAGAAGAGGCGCCACCACGAATCTTAAAAAGATCGTGAACAAGACCCATGCGGCGGATCTATCCCGGGTGTTCCACTACCTCTCCGCCGGAGAACAGCGGCGGCTTTTCGGCATGATTAGCGATATTGAACAGAAGGGTACACTGTTCAGTGAATTGGAAGAGGATATATTTCTCGACTTCATCGAGGACCTGCCGCTGGATGAGATCGTTGAGGTGCTCGAACAGATGCCCACCGATGATGTGGCCGATCTCATCGCCCGCATGCCTGATGATTCCGCCGCCGCTGTCCTCGAAAAGATGAAGGACGAGGGCTCCGAAGAGGTGGAAAGCCTGTTGCGGTACGGTGACGACACCGCGGGCGGCATCATGGTACCCGACTTCATTGCCTTGAAACAGGATGTCACTGCCCGGGAGGCCATTGAGTCCTTACAAAATGAGCATTCGGAAGTCGAGATGCCGTTTTACCTTTACGTGGTGGACGACTACGGCAGGCTGGTGGGGGTCAGCTCCCTGCGGCAACTGGTGGTGGTGCCGCCCCAAACCAAACTGAAGGACTTCATGGCCACGGATGTGTTTTCAGTGGAAACCGGCATGGACCAGGAGGAGGTGGCTAAAATCGTGGCCCGCTATGATATTCTGGCTGTGCCAGTGGTGGATGAGAATCACCGGCTGGTCGGTATCGTTACCGTGGATGACGTGATCGATATTTTCAGAAGGGAAGCTACGGAAGATATGTTGCGCATGGCCGGTGTGGGCGAGGAGTTTATTGAGACCAAATCAGTCATTAAAAGCACGCGTATCCGCTTACCATGGCTGTTTGCCAGCTGTATCGGCGGGGTAATCGCCTTTTTCGTGATTGGAAAATTTGAGGGATCGTTGATCAAATTCGCCTATCTGGCGGCATTTATCCCGGTAATCATGGGTATGGGGGGCAATATCGGCACCCAATCATCCACCATCGTAGTAAGGGGATTGGCCACCGGGCGGCTGAATATTCGGGATATCTGGACCGTTGTTTTCAAAGAACTGACCATCGGGTTTCTTTTGGGCGTGGTTTACGGCCTGCTCATCGGACTGGTGGCCCAATTTCAGTACGATACATACGGGTTGGCCATTTCTGTGGGCCTTTCCGTAGTCTGCAGCATGTCCGTAGCGGCGTTGGTGGGTTCCATGGTGCCCATGGTATTTGCCCGGATCAATATCGACCCCGCCGTGGCAACAGGCCCTTTCGTGACCACTTCCATCGATATTATCAGCGTCTTCTTTTATTTTCAGATCGCTACGAGCATGCTGAAATAGATTATGTCCACATTCGCCACAGCGGGCATCCTGCTTCGTCGTATTGAGTATGGAGACGACGATTTGATCCTCACATTTTTCACACCCGATAAAGGCAAGATCGCCACCATCGCCAAATACGCAAAGAAAAGCGTTAAACGGTTTGCGGGTATTCTCGAGCTTTTTTCCGTCGTTCACATCGTCTGCCGTCTAGGGCGGAAAAAAGGACTTCCCGTGCTCACGGAAGCCACATTGCAGCATCCTTTTGACAACATTCGCTCCGATGTGACCAAGATGGCCTATGCCAGCTATTGGGCCGAAATCATCAATACATGGATGGAGAACAACCAGGCTCAGGCCGCCCTGTATGCATTGTTGTATCAATTACTGGGCCGGCTCGACCATGGACGCATCCCCGATCCTGAGCTGAGTATTTTATTCCAACTGCGGTTTCTAAAGCTGTCCGGTTTCGGACCCAACCTGAAAACATGCGCCCGGTGTGATGTGAAAATGGAAGACATACCCGGGGAAAAGATAGCCTTCGATCTGTCAAAGGGGGGCATTTTGTGCGGGCAGTGCCGGTCGCGCTCCTCGGGGAAAAAGATGCTTTCCAAGGGAGTTGTTAAACAGCTTCAATGGGTTGAATCCGGCGACTTATCCCGGGCGTGCCGCATACGGTTCAACCGCCGGACCGTCTCTGAAGCCCTCGATCTGCTGGAATCATTTCTTCCCTTTCATTTGGGAAAAGCGCCCCGCAGCCTGAAGGTTTTGCAACAGATTAGAAAGTAGCGGATCCGGATGATGGTTTCAACCTCCGGCGGCCTTTCACAAGCCCGGCACCCCTCCCGGGGCGAACCGGAGAAGGGTGCTGCGACGGCATCCGGGAATGGGAATGAAAGCCATGGTAAACCTTAACCACATAGCGGAAAAGCCTGCAATTTGCGCTTCGGCCCCCTGCCGGATTGATATGGGGGGGACCCTCGATATCAGTACGTTTTATTATCCGTTGGGGGTATGGCGGCCGAGTACATTTAACCTGGCCGTGGATCTGCGCACCCGGGTGACGGTTTTGCCCTATGAAGCCGATACGGTGAAGATATCGTCCAAAGGTTTCAAGGCGGCAAGTTTTCCTGCCGGTAGCGCCCCCTACGATCACCCCCTGGGGTTGATGTTTGCGACCGCCGACTTTTTCAACGTCGGGGGGATTCATATCCACATCGAATCGTCCTCCCCCCCACGGAGTGCCTTGGGCGGGTCCTCTTCGGCGGCCGTCGCCCTGATCGCCGCCCTGTTGAAGTGGAAGACGGCTTCTCCCGACCGGTCGCTTTCAAGAAAGAAAATCGCCCTGTTGGCCCATGGTCTGGAGGCCGGGGTCGCCCGGGTTCCATGCGGATTGCAGGATCAGCTGGCGGCCGTTTACGGTGGTGTTAACGCATGGTTCTGGCGCGGGACGGAGCATGCCACCCCTTTCGTCCGTAAAAAGATTCTTAAGAAAAAACAGATCCGGAAAATGGCGGCGCATATATTGTTGGCCTATTGCGGCAGCACGCATGTATCCGCCACTGTAAACAGCCGCTGGGCGCATGATTTCATATCCGGAAGGCATCGTAAGGCGTGGAGGCGTATCGCCGCGTACACCCGGGAATTCATCCATGCCGTGGGTGCCGGTGATTATACGGCTGCGGCCGCCAGCATGAACCGGGAGATGGCCTTGAGAAAAATGATGACGCCGGATGTCCTGGATGATATGGGTAGGGCCCTGGTACGCACGGCGGCCAAGCGGCGTTGCGGGGCCAGGTTTACCGGCGCCGGCGGGGGGGGCTGTGTGTGGGCCGTGGGTAGAAGAAAAGATATCGACCGGCTACAGCCTGAATGGCGGCGGCTGCTATCCCGCGGCGGCACCTCCCGGCTGCTCGATTTCAATATCGACACGCGGGGTTTGACCGTCAGGGCAATAGATGACGCCATAGAATCATAGAGACGAGGGATAGGCATGAATTTTCAAGATGTTATTCAGACGCTAAATCAATTTTGGGCGCGCAAGGGATGTGTTTTGATCCAACCTTATGATCTGGAAGTGGGTGCGGGAACCTTCCACCATGGAACGACCTTACGGGCACTTGGCCCCGAACCCTGGGATGTGGCTTATGTCCAGCCTTCCCGGCGCCCCACGGACGGTCGTTATGGGGAGAATCCCAACCGGCTGCAGCATTATTACCAGTACCAGGTACTATTGAAACCGTCACCCGCTGATGTGCAGCAACAGTATCTGGACAGCTTACGGGCCCTGGGAATCGATCCCCTGGACCACGATATCCGCTTCGTTGAAGACGATTGGGAATCTCCCACGCTGGGCGCCTCCGGATTGGGGTGGGAAGTCTGGCTGGACGGTATGGAGATCACTCAGTTTACTTACTTCCAGGTCGCCGGCAGCGTGGAGCTTCACCCGATTCCGGTGGAGTTGACCTACGGGCTGGAACGCATCACCATGTACCTGCAACGCGTGGACAATGTGTATGAAATCAAATGGAATGACCACATCAGCTACGGTGAGGTGGGACATCAACAGGAAGTGGAACAGTCCACCTATAATTTCGAAGCCGCCGATGTGGAGATGCTGTTTGACCTATTCGATAAATATGAAGCCGAAGCCAGGCGTATCGTTAAGCAGGGCCTCGTGCTGCCCACCTACGAATTATGCCTGAAATGCTCACACACTTTCAACCTTCTGGATGCCCGGGGTGCCATCAGTGTTACCGAAAGAACCGGATACATCGGGCGTATCCGCAAACTTGCCAGGGCTTGTGCCGAGGGTTATCTTCAACAACGAAAGGAGATGGGGTTCCCCCTGCTCAAGGAATAACCCCGGTGGTGCAAGGTGGACGGCTTCATCCGGGAGAGGGAAGCGGTGAATTTACATGAGGATATAGAGGTGAATATGAACAAGTTATTGCTTGAGATAGGGGCCGAAGAGATTCCGGCGGGTTACATCCAACCGGCCTTGGATGCCTTAAAGGCCAATCTCTTAAAAGGGCTGACGGATGCCCGCATCAGCCATGGGGATGCGCAAACCTGCGGTACACCAAGAAAGCTGGTCGTGGCCGTGGATAACGTGGCCGCCAAACAGGAATCCTACACCGTCGAAGTGTTGGGTCCGCCTGAAGCGGTGGGGTTGGATGCGAACGGCGCCCCCACAGTGGCGGCCCGGAAATTCGTGGAAAAAGTAGGCGTTTCCATGGATGCCGTAGAGGTCAAGGAAACCAAGAAGGGGCGCTATCTGTACGCTGCGAAAACTGAACCGGCGGTGGCCTCGTACACCCTGCTGGTGGATATCCTGCCGGGTGTGATTGCCGCTACTCCCTTTCCGAAAACCATGAAATGGGGCACCTTGAACACCCTCTTTGCCCGGCCGATTATTTCCATTATGGCCCTGTTGGGGGATGACGTGGTCCCTTTTCAAATGGGGGATATTACAAGCGGCCGTTCTACACAG
>CAZWGD010000188.1:0-3163 GCA_964633235.1 uncultured Desulfobacteraceae bacterium
CCCTCTGAGGCGTACCGGGGATACAAAATTTCAGCCAGCGCAGCCTGTACCCTTGCCGCGATTGCCGGCACCCGGTGGACCATCATGCCCATTTGATTGTCGACGATGATACCGTCCAGCCCGTCCCGGCCGTTCAGGTCGGCAATCATAGCAGCGATGGTTTTGAAAAAGCTGTCCGCTGGGTTATGGAGATCACGGTGCAGGCTTTTGCTGCAGGTGTAATTTCCAACCGGTTTCAAGTCCGCCCCGGTTTCCAAGGCCGTGGCCATAGCGTCGTCGCCAAAAATAATATTGGCCGTGTCATGAGGTTTGAAAGCCTTGGCGCGGTGTATGTTTTCCGCTCCCATGATGACGGAAAGATCACCCTTTTTAAGGACGCCGGCCAGGGAAAGCATGAAGACAAGTTCCACGGCCACATTGAAACCGGGGCAGCCGGCATAGAGATCAAGGGCTACGCTGTGGGGGCAGGTGTTTTTCAACTGCTGATAGGCATGGTTGATGAGAGGTCCCGGGTCATCCTTGTCCTCACCCACATTGGTGGCTCCGATCATCAGCTTGATGCGGGAAGGTTCGATTGTGGAGTCCTCCAGCAGGTTTTGAACGGCAATCCCGCCGATACGGACGTCGGTTGGCGCCGCCACGCGGGTACGCACACCGATACGATCCCCGATGGTTTGAGAGGTTACCGGAATTCCGCCCTTAAAGGACATGCCCTTGTTTTCAAATATCGAATTGTCCACAAGGGTTCCGCCATTCCAGGCGCCATAAGCGATTATTTTTAAAGCAGTGTTAAGTATCACTGGCATCCCTCCAATCGGCTAGGTTTTTTTGTCCTTACCGGTTTTATCCAACATGGTGCGCACTTCATGATAGTCTTCCCAGGTGTCGATATCCCAAAGGACTCCCTGATGCTGCACCTCGACCCTTTTAATTCCATGTTGATAATGCTCAAAAAGCCCTCTGGCCCCCTGATCTCCCCTAAGGGCCATCAACCGGCTGAACATCAAGCGGTTGACGATCACCGGATTTCCCCGCCGACCCCGATAAGTGGGAACCACGAAAAAGGGCCTTCCCTGGTGGAATGTCCTGATTAGGGTCTCCACAACAGAGATATCCACCAGAGGCTGGTCTCCCAGGATAAACATGGCGCCCTGGATATGTTTCTGGACCTCCCCGAGGCCTGCCTGCAACGATGTGCTCTGCCCACGACGATAGTCCTTGTTAATTACCACGGAGACACTGGTCAAATCCACCCGTCGGCAAATGATCTCCGCCGCATTGCCCAGGACTACGATTACCTGGGCCAGGGAAGATCCCAGGGCCGTTTCCACCACGTGTCCCAAAAGGGTCTTGCCCCCCAGGGGCAGAAGTTGTTTCACGCGCCCCATACGTGATGACGTTCCGGCGGCCAGGATAATGCCGGCTATGGCAGGGTTTTCCGGTATCATGCCTTTATACGAACCACATGCCTTAGCATATCTTGATCTTCGGCGACGCCGATGATTACCCCATCCAAAATGGCTGAAGCCTCTTTTTGCAGCATGGCGGCGATTTGTCTTCCAACGCCGAGGGCGCCTTCGAGATCCGCCTTGTTCAGGAATAGGATCTTGACTGCGCCGGGGGGGGACCCCTTCATGACCCCCTTTTCATGGACCACCGCCCGGACGATGGAAGCAGGCGTGACACGCCGTCCCATGGGTAAGGCGGTTAATTCCGCATAATGGGCGGCCCTGAAAATCCATTTGTCCGTCAGCGGTTTTCCAATCGCATCCAGACCGATAAGCCCCACCACATAGCGGGTAATGGGGGGGATAACCGGCTCATGGGCCGCCGGGGCCTTTAACGGCAGGCGGGAGGCCCCGTCCGCCTCGACAATGATCCAGTCATAAGACCTTGTATCCCACAATCGTCGGATGGTTTCCGGTGTAAACCCCCTGATTTTGGCCCCATCGGAGAGGTGTCTTTTACCCACGGTAACGTGGGAATGCCTCCTGACCGCACAGACAGCCCGTTCGATCACGCTTTCAGGTGTGTCCGCCAGAATGACATGCGCAGATTGGTGCGCTAACGGCTTTAGGATTTTAGTGGTAGTGGTGGTGAGAACTGTTTCCCCTCTGCCTGCCAAGGCCTTTGCCAGTTGAAACATCAGGGTGGTTTTCCCTCCGGCGCCGACCAGGCTGATCACGCCCCGTTTTTTCAACAGAAAGGCCTTTTTAAGCGACAATGACAGCATTTCCTACCACTCCAGCTCCAGAATCAGGAGTCCACCAGGCGAGGGCGCTGAAAGGCGTGGTTGCGGCCATCCGGGAGAGGGCTGCTTCATATGGTGCGGGAGTGATGCGCTGACCGTCATTTGTCATTCTGCAACAGGTCATGGTTCTCCTGCGAATGGGCAGCTACTTGCCGAAGCAGGCGTTGCTTGACCTTAAAAAGGGTCGAACTGAGGCTGATGTGATATTGATGCGGATTTTTGAAACGTTTATAAGCGTTATCCAACCTCCTTAGGTTTTTAAGGGTATATTCTCTGATTTGCTTCACCGTCGGACTCTGGTAAACCAAGCGGCCGCTTTTAAAAATCGGTACCATCAGGGGCTGAATTTTGAACCCGGCCGGATAGGTTTTTAAGACATGGGGCAACAAGGGGTGATGTACGCGAAAGGGTCGGTTCACAGGAATGTTTTCTTCATCCAAAAAGATCACATCTCCTCACATACGTCCCCTTCTATCAAAAACGCGCATGACCTTTTTCAGACCCGGGTTGGTGATTTTATCTGGGTTATCGGACCTTTTAATTTTGGGGGTCATCTGCTTTCCATCCTCATCCAGGGCCGTCAGCTTAAACACCCCCCCCAGCGCGGGGCATGAAAAGGAAGTAATCAGGCGTGTACCGATTCCCCAAATATCGATACAGGCTTTTTGCTGTTTGAGGCTTTGAATGATCCATTCATCAAGATCGCTTGAAGCTACGATGAGGGCATTGGGGAAACCAGCCTCATCCAGCATTTTACGGGCTTTCTTGCTTAAATAGGCCAAATCCCCGCTATCCAGCCTTACGCTTTTTATATCTTTTTTTAATCGAGCGGTTATCTGCGCCCCTTTTATAGTATCATATGTATCGATGAGAAGAATTGTATTCTCTGGAAAGACCTCCTGGTATTTAAGG
>CAZWGD010000188.1:3173-4936 GCA_964633235.1 uncultured Desulfobacteraceae bacterium
CACACCGCTTCTAAGGGTATCATAGGTGTCCACCAGCAGGAGGCAGGTGTCGGGGTATATCCGGGCATAGGCCCGAAATGCCGTCAATTCATCCGGAAAGCTCTCGATCCAGGAGTGGGCGTGCGTGCCGCGTGGGGGTATGCTGTATTGCCGGCTGGCATCCACATTGGAAGTGGCGTTCACCCCGCCGATAAAGGCCGCCCGGGAGGCCATCATGGCTCCGTTGGGTCCCTGGGCGCGCCTCAGGCCGAAATCGATGACCGCGTCACCCCGCGCAGCCCAATGGACACGGGCGCCCTTGGTCGCGATCAGGGTTTGAAAATTCATGATATTCATCAGCGTGGTTTCGACGATCTGCGCTTCGGGCAGGGGGGCGGTTACCCGGATCAGGGGCTCGTGGGGAAACACAACGTTGCCCTCGGGCACGGACCACACATCTCCGGTGAATCTAAAATTCTCAAAATATGTCAGGACTTCAGGAGAGAAGATGCCAAGTTTCTTCAGGTAGGCCAAATCCTGTTTTGAAAACCTGAGTCCGGCAATGTAGTCGATTACATCAGCCAGTCCGGCCAAAATGCAGTAGCCGCCCTTGTCGGGAACACTCCGAAAGAAGTAGTCAAAGTTGGCGAGTTGGTTCTTTTTACCCGAGCGGATATACCCACCCACCATGGTGAGCTGATAGAGGTCTGTCAGCAGGGTGAAGCGTGAATGCATATCAGGAACCTTTCCGGCCGGTGTCCCGCAGGAAATCAGCGCTTGTCAATGGGGGCATAATCCGTTTTCATCGGCCCCGTATAGATCTGCCTCGGCCGGCTGATTTTCCATTTGGGGTCGCTGATACTCTCCTTCCACTGGGCGATCCAGCCGGGTAATCTGCCGATGGCAAACATCACCGTAAACATATTGGTCGGGATCCCAATCGCACGCAGGGCCACGCCGCTGTAGAAATCGACATTGGGGTACAGGTTGTGGTCGATAAAGTATGCGTCCTTCAGGGCCGCTTCTTCCAGTCTTTTGGCGATCTCCAGCAGTGGGTCGGTGATCTGCAGCTTTCTAAGTAGGTCATCGCACATCTTTTTCATAATGACGGCTCGGGGGTCGAAGGTTTTATATACCCGGTGACCGAAACCCATGAGACGAAAGGGGTCGTTTCTGTCCCTGGCCCGTTTCAGATACGGCTTGATGTCGCCGCCGCTTTGTTGAATGTCGGTCAACATCTCCACCACCGCCTGATTGGCGCCACCGTGCAACGGCCCCCACAGGGCCGCGATACCGGCCGATATGGCGGCATACAGGGTCACCCGTCCACTGCCCACGATTCTGACTGCCGATGTGGAGCAGTTTTGTTCATGGTCTGCATGCAGGATCCAGAACTGCCTTAAGGCTTTGACAACGGTGTCATCAATTTGGTAGGGCCGCACCGGAGTGTCGAACATCATATTCAGAAAATTGGCGCTGTAAGCCAGGTCGAACCGGGGATATACCACTTTGTGGCCCCGGGAAATCTTGTGTGCCATGGCCGCCATTGTTCGAATCTTAGAAAGCAGCCGCGTTACCGTGATATTGATCTCTTCGCTCAAGTTTAGCAGCTCCGGATAAAAGCTGCGCAAGGCATTGACCATGGAAGATAAGATGCCCATGGGATGGGAGGCCCGGGGGAAATTGCGATAAAAAAGTTGCATATCCTCGTGTACCAGGGAATGATCGTTTAAGAGAATAGAAAAGCGGGTCAGTTCCTTGGCGTTGGGCAGCCTTCCATTGAT
>CAZWGD010000188.1:4946-5355 GCA_964633235.1 uncultured Desulfobacteraceae bacterium
CAGGTAGGCGGTTTCTTTGAAACTGGCATGCTCAGCCAGTTGTTCAACGGGGATACCCCGGTACCGGAGAATGCCCTTTTCGCCGTCCATGAACGTGATGGCACTCTCACAGCTGCCGGTATTGCCGTACCCGGGATCTAAAGTGATTAATCCGCTTTTCTCCCTCAGTGCTGATATGTCAATGGCTTCTTCGCCTTCGGAGCCTCTTACCAGGGGAAATTCGTAATTCTTGCCTTTATATACAATTTTAACGGTTTCAGTCACGGACTAGCCCTCTCCCAAGCTTGATCGGTTAGAAAACAGTTCTCCAGTTCCCATTTAATTATCACTAATATCTCTCCCAGCCCAATCCTCCAGCAGTTAGCCTTGACCTCAGCCTTGTTTCCGCCCAGCCTAAAGCTATCCTCCC
>CAZWGD010000189.1:0-5351 GCA_964633235.1 uncultured Desulfobacteraceae bacterium
CGCGGACCCAGTGGTTAACAGCCACTTGCTCTACCTACTGAGCTACTGGGGATCAGTCGTAGTTTCTATTCCCTGTCGCTCACAGGCCCGCTCTACAAGGACCCAGGGGTTAATCCCGATGTATTGCATCGGGGCTCTACCTACTGAGCTACCGGGGATTAAAGGGCGTATTATAACCCCGTTTTATGCAAAGTCAAGAAAAAATGCGGCGGCATTTTGTGGAGATTAAATGGGCCGCAGCTTCAGGTACAGCTCCTCCAGTTGTGCTTGTTTGGTTTCCGAAGGGGCACCGGTCAGCAGGCAGGCCGCCTTCTGGGTCTTTGGAAAGGCGATCACATCCCGAATGGATGCTTGACCGGTGAGAATGGTCATGATTCTGTCAAGCCCGAAAGCGATGCCGCCGTGGGGCGGTGCGCCGGATTCAAGGGCCGACAGCAGGAATCCAAACTTACTTTGATAGGTCTCCCGATCGATCCCCAAGGCTTGAAATACCCTTTCCTGCAATTCTCTCTGGTGGATACGAATGCTTCCACCGCCGATTTCAGCGCCGTTTAACACCATGTCATAGGCCCTGGACAAAACCGCAGCGGGATCGGTTTCAAGCAGATCGTAATCCGTTTCCTCAGGCGCCGTAAAGGGGTGGTGAAGGGCCTGATACCGTCCCTCTTCTTCGTCGTACTCCATCAAGGGGAAGCGGGTGACCCATACAAATGCGAATCTATCTTCATCGATAAGCTTCAGCTTGGCGCCGATATGGTTGCGCAGGTGACCCAGGGAATCATTGACGATCCTGGGCTGATCCGCCTGAAAAAATACCAGGTCTCCGGGAACCATTTCGAGTCGTTCCGCCAGGGCCGTCTTTTCATCATCGGAGAAAAACTTGACGATGGGCGACTGCCAGGCATCGTCTTTCACCTTGATCCAGGCCAGCCCTTTGGCCCTGTATATTTTTACGAACTCCGTGAGATCGTCGATATCCTTGCGGGAAAAATGACCGCAACCCTTGGCGTTGAGGGCCTTTACCAGACCACCGCTTTTAACCGCCTTCGAGAACAGTTTGAATTCAGAGTCCTTGACAATGTCGGATACATCCTTGAGTTCCAGACCAAACCGGATGTCGGGTTTATCCAAACCATACCGGCCCACCGCTTCAGCATAGGTCAGTCGGGGGAACGGCACCTCGATCTCTCTATCCAAGACATCCTGAAACAGGGCGCGAATCATGCCTTCGGAAATGGATAGGATGTCTTCTTCGCCTACGAAGGAAAGCTCCAGGTCTATCTGGGTAAATTCCGGCTGCCGGTCCGCCCTGAGATCTTCATCGCGAAAACAGCGTACGATCTGGTAATAGCGGTCAAAGCCGGATATCATCAGGAGCTGCTTAAAGATCTGGGGCGATTGGGGCAAGGCGTAAAACTGCCCGGGATTCACTCGGCTCGGCACCAGATAGTCACGTGCGCCCTCAGGCGTACTGCGCGTCAGCACCGGCGTTTCGATATCCAGAAAGCCGTTCTGGTTCAGGTAGTTGCGTATGGAGGCAGTGGCCTTGTGCCTTTGGATAATACTATTTTGCAGCCGTGGTCGGCGCAGGTCCACGTGCCGGTGGGCCAGCCGTATGGTTTCCCCCACGTCAACCCGGTCTTCGATCATAAACGGCGGTGTCTTGGCCGGGTTGAATATTTTCAGCTCATGCACCAGCACCTCGATTTCACCGGTAAAGAGCTTTGAGTTTATCATGCCTTCCGGGCGATTTTCCACAATGCCGTGAACGCCGATTACATATTCGTTTCTAAGGGCGTGGGCCTTGGTGTGCACGCTGCTGTTGACTTCCGGATTGAAGACCACCTGGGTGAGGCCCTCCCGGTCCCTTAGATCGATAAATATCACGCCACCATGGTCCCGGCGACGCTGTACCCACCCCATGAGCGTTACTGCTTTACCCAGGTCTTTGGTGTTCAGCTCACAACATGTATGCGTTCGACGCATCTTTCCCAGTTTATCCGACAATGAATCGATTCCTTTCTCCCGGACAGCCCTGGATTGAAGCATGCCTGTTGCCACGGCCGTCGGTGTTGTCATTCAAGTTGAGCGGCTTAAAACAGAGCCGGGTTGCGACCGGAGTTCCGATCGGTGCGGCCGGTTCGTCATTTCCGGCGGGACGGATGTAAACGGACCCGCCCTCGCCTCCATCAAAGCGTTTTCATAACGCGGTTTTAACGGCTTAGTCAACAGCATTGTTTTCTGCATTCAATAAATATGCCTGCGGCCGCCGCCTGCCTCTTGCCACCCGGCTTTCACTATCCGTCACGATGGCTTGCAGTCGAAACGGCAAACCTGAAGGGTTTCTTGATTTACCCCGGATTTATCCCAGATTGATCCGGGGCTGTGGTGAATAGATATTGTAAATAATTTCCGTTTGAATTATTGTGCCCGTTATTTCAAGGAGGTGGCCCATGTACCGATATGTAATCCTGATGGCAGCCATGGCGGTTATGCTTGGCGCATGCACCCAGGAAACACAGAACAAAATCGGCAGATCCATTCAGAACTGGACCGGAACGGACGGTGTTCTCGAAGTTTACGCCGGTGAAAAACTGGTCAGACGCTTCATCAAAATTGACAAACTCTCTACGGCTTTCGGCACTTCGGATAAAGTCCCGCGGCCATACCGGTTTGGATACGGTATTCTTGATAAGAATTTCAACTTCAAGAAAGATGCGGGGGAAAAGAAAGTCTATTTTGAGTTCAGCGACTATTCGACCAGCTATCTATTCTTTGAAAACCCGACATAAACGGCCGCGGGTTATTTTCAGAACCCTATTTAATGGGAGTTTGACCCCAAACCCCTATCACGCGAGGAGTCGGTTTTCTTGGCCTATCAAAAGCATAACGCCCTGACCGATGTAGATGGAATCGCCGTCGGGCATTATACCGATGTAAACGCCGCCAGCGGGGTAAGCGTCGTTCTATGTCCGGAGGGGGCCGTGGCCGGTGTGGACGTCCGTGGAGCAGCGCCGGGTACCCGCGAGACAGACCTCCTGGCACCGGTGAATTTGATAGAAAAAGTCCAGGCCGTGGTGCTGACGGGGGGCTCCGTATTCGGCATGGCCGCCGTTGATGGAGTGGTTCGATGGTTGTATGAGCATAACATCGGTTTTCCCCTGGAAACGAACCAGGTGGTACCCATCGTACCGGCGGCGGTGCTGTTTGACCTGGGGCGGGGCACGCAGTTCGTTCCACCCGTCTGTGCCGATTGGGGAAGAAAGGCCTGCTGGGCGGCTTTGACGGGACCGTTTGATACCGGATGCGTGGGGGCCGGCACCGGCGCACTGTCTTACAGTATTAAAGGTGGTGTGGGCACGGCCAGCATGATCACCGATAGCGGGTTGACCGTCGCGGCACTAATGGCGGTCAATTCCCTGGGATCTACTGTGGACCCTGTCAGCGGCCGACTGTGGGAAGTCGGCCTGGAGGTCGATGGGGAGTTCGGGACTCAAGGTCTGCGGACGGTTTCACTTCCTGCCCCCAAGCCGCCCGCGGCGGTGGGCAATACCACCATAGGCGTGGTAGCCACGGATGCATCCCTTACCAAAGCCCAGGCCCAGAAGGTGGCCCAAATGGCCCAGGATGGATTGTCCCGGGCCATACGGCCGGCCCATACCATGTTCGACGGAGATACGATTTATTGTCTGGGCACGGGGAAGAAACCAATGCCCGACAACCCCGGTTTCATGCCAGTTCCTTACGCCAGAGCCGTTAGCGACTTGGGAGATGCCGCGGCCGTTTGTACGGCCCGGGCGATTATACACGCCATTCTTGACGCCACGAGTCAAAATGAAATGATCGCCTTCAACGAATTGGATGATTATCAACCCTAGATAAAGGAGGAGTGCAAGATGAAAAAAATTACCCTGGTATTGTTATTGGCCTTGCTCATGGCCGTTCCCACTGCCGGTCAGGCCGAAACACCGGTAAAGGGCGGCAGCCTGATCATCAGCGTCGGCGATGAGCCGCCGGGACTGGATCCCACGGCCAGCGCCTCTGCGGCCATCGACCGCGTTGTTTACGCCAACATTGTGGAAGGCTTGGTCAAGGTCGATCGCACCGGCCAATTTGTACCCGGCCTGGCCACCAGCTGGGATGTATCTGCAGACGGTAAGGTTTACACCTTTCATCTGCGCAAGGGAGTCGCCTTCCACAATGGCGAAACCTTCAATTCCGCTGTCGCCAAGTGGAACCTTGAGCGCGCCGCTGCCCAGGATACCAAGAACGCCCACCCGGAATTCTTCCGTGTCATCGAGAAAATTGAAACACCCGATGCCGACACTTTGAAACTGACCCTAAAAGATGTGGACGCACTGTTTGTCGTCCATATCGCCGAAGGCGATGCGGTCATGCTGCCCATGAAGGGATATGAAAATATGGCTGCTGAACCCATCGGAACCGGTCCGTTTAAGTTTTCCAAGTGGACCCGGGGCGACAGCGTGGAGATGGTCAGAAACGATAAATATTGGAATCCCGAACTGCCCTATCTTGACAAGGTAACCTACCGGTTTATCAAGGACCCCAGTGCTCAGGTTGCAGCCCTGAAAGCCGGTGATATCGATATCATCGGATGGCTCCTGGCCCCCGAGCTTGCGCCTGCCATCGCCGCTGACCAGCGCTTCAAAGTGCTTGCCGGCGCTTCCACCTCCGAGGTCATCATGTCCACCAACAACAAGGCCAAGCCTTTTGACAACAAGCTGGTGCGCCAGGCCATAGCCTACGCCATTGACCGTGATGCCGTCAGCGAACTGGTTATTTCCGGCTACGGCACCAAGATTGGCTCCCACTGGCCCCCCGTGACACCCTATTACAAGGATATGACCGGCCTGTTCCCCTACGATCCGGATAAAGCCAAAAAACTTCTGGCGGAAGCCGGCTATCCCAACGGCTTTGAAGCCTCCATTAAGCTGCCGGTGATCTACCCCTACGCCGGACGCGCCGGCGAGGTTATCGCCGACATGCTGGGCCAGGTCGGCATTAAGCTGAATATCGAAATCGTGGAATGGGGTGTCTGGCTGGATCGTGTATTCAAACAGAAGGACTTTCAGCTTTCCATGATCGGTCATGCCGAGGCTTGGGACATCGGTATCTATGCCAATCCGAACTACTACTTCCAGTATGACTCCCAGGAGTTCCGGGATGCTTACGCCAAAGCGCTTAAGGCCCCCAACGAAGCCGAAAAGACCAAATGGTTCGGCCGCTGTCAGGAAATTGTGGCCGAGGACGCCGTCAACGGTTTCCTCTTCCTGTCACCAGCCCTGTCGGCCATGAAAGCGGAGTTAATGGACTGGTGGGAGAACTACCCC
>CAZWGD010000190.1:0-5347 GCA_964633235.1 uncultured Desulfobacteraceae bacterium
GGTCCGACTTGTTTAAAAGCCCCATGGCCGTCAGGGCGTTGAGCAGCATTTCCACTGCCCTGGGCTCCCCGTTCACGGCTTGGGCCACGGCTGCGGATGAACAGCACCCGTCACCGATATGGGTGAAGATATCCAGCTTGACCGCCGCATGCAGGGCACAGGTTTTCCAATAGGCGCCTGACAGTTCAAGCAGCTGGCCGGCGGTAAATGATTGTTCAGGCCCGGCGGTAAATGATTGTTCAGGCATGGTACGCTCCTCTCAAGTTAGATTTATTTCAACATCCTTTCTATGACATCCTGCCGCCTAACGCAATTCAATTTCCTGGAACGGAATCCCCAGTTGATCGGCCAGCGCCACAAGGTGTTGCTGCAGGGTTAGACCGGCCGCATCTGCACCAACCCGAATTGACTTGTCCCCCACTACGAAGATCTGAATTCTCTCAGGACTCAGCAGGGTTCGCGCCAGACGCCCCATATCCTCCGCTGTGGCCCGCATGAAATCCTCCTGAATTCTTTCAAGCGTATTTAGCGGTTCGTCACGGATTTGGTAACCGGCGTATACCTCCACCAAGGCCGCCGGTGTATCCACATTGAAGACAAAACTGTTGAGAATATCGAGTTTTTTACGCTCAAAGGCCCCAACGGGAATAGCCTTGTGCATTTTTTTCATAATCTTGACAGTCTCTAGAACAGCCTCACCGGTCTTGTCGCCCCTGCAGCCGATATAACCGGCCAGAAACCCTGCCTTCCATTTATAGCTCTGGTAAAATCCAGCTGAATAGACCAAACCCAGATCATCCCTCAGCCGTTTATACATCAGGGAGTCATCACCACCGAAAAGACTCATCAACAGGTTGGCCTTCCAGTAATCAGGATGAGACCTTGGAACGCCGTGCAAGCCCAAAACCACCTGGGACTGAACCTGTCCGGGTTTATGGATCAAGGTTAAAACCGGCGGTGTTTCCGGGGGGGCCTGCATATCTCTTTTGGGCGGTTCGGTGTCGGGAAGGGCATGGATCAGCTGGGTGATGTTGCGGAGGGCGCGTTGCTTTTCAATATCACCTGATACGGCCACTACCATGTTCGCAGGCACAAAATAGCGCCTGATAAAGTCCAGAAGATCGTCGCGGGTGATGTGGGGCATGGATGATATGGCCTGCAAAGGATTCCGTCCATAGGGATGTCCGGCGAAGTGCCATATATGCCATTCCCTTTGGGCCACTTTTTGGGCATCTTCCGCCTGGCGATGAAGAGCGGTGATGGCCTTTTGCCTGGCGACATGAATAACCTGGGGATCAAATCGGGGGCGGGTAAGAATGTCTTTGAGGATATCAACCGCGGTTTCCCAATCGTTTTCCATCATGGAAAGGTTGATGGAGGTCTGTTCTTCACCCACCGCTATAGACAGGCTGATGGCGTCATCATCCAGCCGGCGGGCCAGAGCCTCCGGAGAAAGGGAAGTGCTGCCGCCCTTTTCCAGACCGACGTTGAGCAGGTGTCCCAAACCGGCTTTGGAAGGGTGGATGTCGACATTGCCGGCCTTTATCCGGATCAACAGTTGAACCATGGGAAGTTCGGTATCGGGCATAAAAAATACAGGGGTAGCCTGCACAAATTCGACATCTGCCGGAGGGTAAATAATCTTTTGCGGTCTTCGATCAAAGGAAAGGGGATGTTTCCATCCCCTTGGTGTGGGATAGATGGAATGATTTTCCAGTGAGCCGTGGTCCGCCATATCCACGGAAGAGGATCCACCGAGGGAGCGCACTTCGGTGTAATGTTGCGGTGGCTTATCCGGTGTGCCGCCGGGAATGACGTAGACGGACGTTTTATTTTCGGACTTGAGGTAAGCCCGCGCAACCCGCTGAATGTCCCGGGGTGTGATCGTATCCATATGCTCCAGGTAAGTCGTCAAATACCGCCAGCCGGTCTGGGTCTCCAGGGTCGCCAAGGTCGTAGCCAGGTTCTCATTACTGCGCATCCTGTCAAGAAAATCCCGCTGGTTAAGCTTTTTGATCCGACGCAGTTCCTCCTGGGAAACCAAGGTGGTTTGCATCTTCTCCACCTGGGAGAGCAGCAGTGTTTCCAGCCCGGCACAGGCATCCTCGTATGCCCGACGCCTTGCGGGATCATCGAGGCTTACACCGTCTAATCCCCGGGGTTCATTGGGGGTGCCACCTAAAATCAGCAGGCCGCCGTAGCGGTTGTCCGGATTATACGCCCAGGCGCTGGCGGCATGCCCCTTATTGATGATATCCTCGGTTAATCGGGCACTTCTGCCATGGCTCAGAACCATGGTCAAGGCGTCCAGAGCATAAAAATCACGGGTGCCCATACGCGCTCCATGAAAGCCGATCCTCACCAGTGGTGTTCTGGCTCCTTTCAGGTAGCGGATGCTCTTTCTGGCTCCCTGCCGGGGCGGCTCACGGGTAACGGCTTCCGGCGACCTTACGCCGGACGGATAGCGTTCAAAGTAGATTTTCGCCAACCGTTTGGCATCGTCTACGTTCACATCCCCCACCAGTACGCAAACGGCATTGGTCGCATTATAGTGCTTTTTATGGAACGCGACGGCATCCCGCGTATTGAAGCGTTCCATATCCCCCTTCCAGCCAATGGTCGGATGGCCGTAGGGATGAGCTGAATAGGCGGCGGCATTGAGGTCCAGCCAGGCGGAACCGTTGGGGTCATTGATGTATCGAAAGGCCCACTCCCGTTGAACCACTTCCTTCTCCACATAAAATTCCCGCCAAGAAGGTTCAAACAACTGTTCACTGATGATGGAGAACCACTGCTCCAGCATATCCGCGGGTATGGACATGGTGTACTGGGTCTGGTCCTTGCTGGTAAACGCATTCACACCAACGGCGCCGTTCCTGCCGAGCTGAGATGAAAAAGCCTGGGGAATATATATCGCCTGTACCTGACGCCGCAGGGCTGCCATTTGGGCCTGCTTGGTTTTAATCAGCTCGGTATCGGGTAATCGCTTCTTTTTCTCCGCCAGGATAACTTGGTAGGCGGCTTCGATCTCTTCCTGGAGGGCTCTATCCATATCTACGTCGCGAGTCCCAAAGTTCTTGGTGCCCTTGAACATCATGTGTTCCAGCATATGGGCAATACCGGTCTGTCCCTCCGGTTCCAGGGCGGATCCGGTGCGTATGGCGATGCGACACGCCACCTGGGGCGTGGTGGTCCGTGGCACCACCAGAAACTGCATTCCGTTGTTTAGAAAGAATTCCTGAACGTCGATTTTTATTGTTGGGGGGGGTTCCCCGCCGTATAACGCCGGTACAATGCCGAAAAAAGTGAGTGCCAGAATGGTAAACAGGGATTGGAAAAATCGCATGGGCTGGTCCCTTTCCGGGTTATGGGTTACCTGTGAAATACATAATATAAGGACAAGCATACCAAATGCAAATCACCGATCATGGGCAGCCGGCACCTGAACCGGGACCTTAAGTGGCATGCCCGAGGTGTGTCCCTTTCTAACGGCCGCTATAGTACTGTAAACAGGTCAGCCGCAGAAAAGAGATACGCATCCCCGCTGGGCTTCGCGCGTTCCAATAAGGTTGCCCTTAAGACGAATGGGTTTAGGATTGACATCTTTGGCGGAGGAAAGCTAAGATGTGATGAAGACATTCGGTTAATTTAGAATTAAAGATGAAGCTTTTGGGAAGGCTAGACTGAGAAGGCTGCATGATAGTACGCCGACGACCGATAACGCACCCCAAAATATCGATCTTGAATTCGACAATTATAGGCGTATCCCCAGCAGGGAGGAAACATGGACTTCGGGCTTTCCACTGACCATAACATTCTTCGAGAATCCGTACGCAAATTTGCCGAACAGGAGATCAAGCCGCAGGCTCAGCACCTGGATAAAAGGGAGGAATTTTCCTATGAAACCATGTCAAAAATGGCCGAGATCGGTCTTTTTGGCGTATTTGTCTCCGAAAAGTACGGTGGGCAGGGCATGGACTATCTAGCCTATATCATAGCCACAGAAGAAATCGCGCGGGTGGACGGTTCACACGCCGCTACCGTAGCCGCGGAAAACTCCCTGGGTATCGGCCCCATCTACTACTTCGGCACCGAGGCCCAAAAGCAAAAATACCTCCCCGGGTTGTGCCGGGGAGAAGCCCTTTGGGGTTTTGGTTTAACTGAAGCCAATGCCGGGTCGGATGCAGGCAATCCCCAGACACACGCTGTCCTTGATGGAGATGAATGGGTAATCAACGGCAGTAAAATCTTCATCACCAACGCCTCCACCGATATCAGTCGGGGCGTCACCGTGCTGTGTCGAACCGGCAATCGGAAGGATGGAAAACCCGAGCTTTCCTGCATTCTGGTTGAAACAGGCACACCGGGTTACACAGCCAGGGAAATGCATGATAAAATGATGTGGCGGGCCTCCAATACCAGCGAACTGTTTTTTGAAGACTGCCGTGTGCCCAGGGAAAATCTGCTGGGTACCCGGGGACACGGATTTCATCAGATGATGCAAACCCTTGACGGCGGGCGACTTTCCATCGGTGCTATGGGTGTAGGGGGCGCCCAGGGTTGCCTGGATATGGGGTTGAAATACGCCAGGGAACGCGAACAGTTTAGCCGTCCCATTGCCAGATTTCAGGTTAACGCCTTCAAACTGGCCGACATGGCGGTGGACATCGAAACGGCCCGTCTACTACTTTACAAGGCCTGCTGGCTACGGGACAATAATATGCCTTTTTCCAAGGAAGCCGCCATGGCCAAACTGCACGCTTCCGAAGCGATGTATCGATGCGCGAACCACGCCGTACAGCTCCACGGGGGATATGGGTTAATCAAATCCTATGACGTGGAAAGGTTTTACAGGGATCAGAAGCTTTTGGAAATCGGAGAAGGAACCTCTGAGATCCAGCGATTGGTGATCGCACGACATATCGGTGCGCTATGATCGGCGATCCGGTCTCTAGGTTTTCAGATGATGTTCTTGGCAAGGCTGGAAGCAACTTTCGTGAGTAAGGTGTACTGTTCGTACGTAGTCGAGGAGAAACGACTGATAGCACAGTCAAAAAACTTTTTTAGTAAAGTTTATTCGCCGTTTGACCGACGTTTTGGCTAAAGAACAAACAGACGATGAAACCTGACCGTTGTTGAGTGAAAGGATATTGGAACCAAAGGAGATGGCTATGCAAGATAAAGAACCGAAACCCCATATTAATGTTGACTATTTTGAAGATCTTACCGGTGATATCGAACAGGTCGTACCGCAGGGTGTGGAAGAGATTGGAAAAAGGGTGCGTTCCCTCCGCAAAGAAAAGGGCCTGTCCCTGGAAGCATTGTCCAATTTAACCGGTTTTGATGT